>NZ_AUTP01000142.1:0-12939 GCF_000498075.1 Pseudoalteromonas sp. TAB23 | reverse complement strand
CCGCCAATAAAACCAATACCAGTAATGATGCCTTGCAACATTTTTGATTGAGCTTCTGCGCCATCTAAAACCGACATAGCAATTAATGCATATCCACACGATGCAACAGCAACAAGAGGAAAGGTACGAAGGCCTGCGCCATCATTACTACGCTCTCTGTCGTATGCCATGGGTAGTGCAAGTAGGTATGCAATACCTAAGTGTATTAAGTTATCAATGATTTCATTCCACTGTAAATCAATTTCCATTATTGAGCCTGTGCTGGTTAACTTTGTTAATAATAAGCAAACAGCAAGCCATGGAATAAATTACTAGTAATCAATGGTTTATTGTTAATATCTATATTTAACAAGAATTATTGAGGAAACTTTTACATGTTTTTATTACTATTTTACGCAATAGTTAATTTGATCTGAGTTTTAAAGCCCCGTATTCTTTTATCCAGACTAAAAGACACCTATGTGAATCTCTTGCCTTTAAATAAAACATTAAGCACACCCACTAAGCTTGAAAAAACAGCCTTACTATTTTGCGTTGGGTTATCTGTTATTGCTTTTTTATTTCCTGAATTACTCACAGAGCACTTACAACCCGCTATTAATAAAATTTTAGGTTATTTAGGGTCGCCATTTTTTATATTGGTAAACTTGTTACTTTTTTCTGTGATAGCTATTGCTATAAGCCCATTAGGGCAACGAAAAATAGGAGGAACGCAAGCACTTGTTGAGTTTAGTACCTTTGGTTGGCTTTCTATGTTGTTTGCAGCAGGAATGGGCTCAGGACTTATATTTTGGGGAGTAGCAGAGCCTGCACTACACACAGTTAACTCGCCTTTAAAGCAAAGCTTGTATCCCAACCACAAAACAAGTGGTTTGGCACTTACACTAGTTAATTGGGGCGCGCATGCATGGGCGCTCTATGCAGTATTTGGCTTGGTATTAGGTGGGCTTACTCGCAATAGTGGTACAGCGGGCGATATTAGTGCTCCTGTGATCAGTGCAACTAAAGGCGTTATTAATCGGGCTTGGCAGTTACAGTTGAGCTTTAGCATTAAATTAATTGCCATACTTGCAATATTTTTTGGTGTTGTGGGCACAATTGCTAATTCAACTTTATTACTGCGTAAAGGGCTCGAGCTTGAGCTAGGGGTTGAGTCTGCTTTATTTTCGGGGTTTATTATTATTTTTTTAATTGCGCTGCTTTATACTACTTCTGCAAAGTTGGGGCTTAAAAAAGGAATTCAAACTCTTAGTAAATTTAATGTGTTTTTAGCATTTGCACTTATAGCATGGCTATTAATTTTTGTGCCTATACAGCCAATTATAGATATAGCAATAGGCGGTACATGGGATTACATTCAGCTCATAACCACAGGTACATGGCAGTTTGAAAGCGTACTTAATGACCCAGCATGGGCAACAGGTTGGACATACAATTACTATTTTTGGTGGTTAGCTTGGGGCCCGTTTGTTGGTGTGTTTTTGGCAAAAATTAGCCAAGGACGGCCGGTTTGGCAATACATTTTAGGTGTCGTATTTGTACCAACCTTTGTGACTATTATATGGTTTAGTGTGTTTTCGGGCTCTGCAATTGCGTGGGATCAAACTCACAATGCAGGCATTTTAGATGCTATTAAAGCCGATTATACGCAAGGGCTGTTTGTATTTTTCGAGCAATTAGGCTGGCAAGGCGGTCTATTAATTTGGTCAAGTTTATTACTTCTACTCATTTTTGTAGCCACATCAGCAGACTCTGCTGTTTTGGTTATTCGCCAATTAAGTGGTGCAAGTGAAGATCAAACATGGAGCTTGTATGCTTGGTCGTTTGCACTAGGTTTATGCGCTTTTGTTTTGTTAGTACAAAACAATGAACCATTAAACAGAAGCGTTGCTATTATTGGAGCGCTTCCTTTTTTAATTATATTTATATTGCAATTAATTGGTTTTATTAAAGAGTTCATACGTGAATTTAAGCACTAAGGCTTACATTTATTTACAATGCTATTTTTAAAATTGTATATAATTTAGGTAATTATATTGGTGGGGTTAATAATGCGTACTTTTTTGATTATTCTATTTTCAAATGTATTAATTGGTTGCGCTGCTGCGGGTATAATTTTAGATGGGGCAGCGCGCTCTCAACCTGGCCCAGTAAATGCGGGGCCTGTTGTAAAAGATAAAGAGGGCTTTAGCTTTACTAAACTCGGTGTTGAAGCCGATATGGCTATAGTTGAATTTATTAAAGGTAAGGGCAATAACAATACTGTACAAGTATGCAGGCAAGTGAGTAAAGTATTGAAAGAGTGTGTAGAGTTAGAAAAGTCATCCCTACACACTAATGAGCCTATGCAGTTAAAAACTGATGATGAAATAATAAGTGTTGGTCAATAAAGCTGCTTATAAAAAAGTAGCTATGATCGTAGCCTGCTTGCATTTCAAGTGTAAGCGGGTAGCCTTTTTTATCAGCAATAGCGACTAAGTTCTCTGGCTTAAGTTGCTCTTGTAAAAAGCCATCTGCATCACCTTGACTCACTAACATGGGTAAGTAATGAGCTTGCTCTGCGTTTTTCATCAGCTCGCAGCTATCATATTGTGCCCAAAGCGCTTTACCATTTCCTAAATATCCAGTAAATGCTTTTACACCCCAAGGACATTCAATCGGATTTACAATAGGGCTAAAAGCCGAAGCACTTACAAACGCAGTCGGGTTTTTAAGTGCGACCATTAATGCACCGTGCCCGCCCATAGAGTGACCGCTAATTGCTTTTGTGCTTGTGACGGGAAAATGTTGTTCAATAAGTGCTGGTAACTCACTAACAACATAATCGTACATATTAAAATGGGTGTTGTAAGGAGCTTGCGTGGCATTTACGTAAAAGCCTGCGCCTTGTGCAAAGTCGTAACTGTCTTCATTGGGTACGTTCTCGCCACGCGGGCTGGTGTCTGGCGCTACAATAGCAATACCTAACTCGGCAGCTTTTTTAAATGCGCCTGCTTTTTGCATAAAGTTTTCGTCGGTACAGGTTAAACCTGATAACCAATAAAGTACCGGTACTTTATTTGCTTCACTTGCGCCAGGTGGTAAAAATACGGCAAAGCGCATAGTGCAATGTGTACTTTGCGAGCTGTGAGTATATTGTTTATGCCAACCGCCAGACACTTTTACACTTGAGATATTTTCTAACATACTTAATCCTTAAAAGCCGCAAACTTAAAAGTATTACGGCTTATTCTTAAACGTGCTTAGCAGTTATCAGTAATGAATTACTGTACGAATACTTTTGCCTTCGTGCATTAAATCAAACGCTTCATTAATATCTTCAAGGCCCATTGTGTGAGTAATAAAGTCGCTAAGAGCAAATTCCCCCGCCATGTAACGCTCAACAATTTCAGGAAGTTGTGAACGGCCTTTAACGCCACCAAATGCACTACCACGCCATACACGCCCAGTTACTAGTTGAAACGGGCGGGTTGATATTTCTTGGCCTGCACCCGCCACACCAATAATGACTGACTCTCCCCAACCTTTGTGGCAACACTCAAGCGCTGAGCGCATTACGTCAACATTACCGATACATTCAAACGAATAGTCAACGCCGCCGTCTGTCATTTCAACAATAACTTCTTGAATTGGCTTGTCGAAATCTTTTGGGTTAATTAAATCAGTTGCACCTAGTTTTGTAGCTAAATCGAATTTAGTGGTGTTTATATCAACACCAATAATACGACCAGCACCGGCCATTTTTGCGCCAATAATCGCAGACAAACCAATACCGCCTAAGCCAAATATAGCAACAGTGTCGCCAGGTTTTACTTTAGCTGTGTTTGTAACTGCGCCCATGCCCGTTGTTACACCACAGCCTAGTAAGCAAATCTCTTCTAGTGATGCTTCTTTGTTTACCTTAGCGAGTGAAATTTCTGGCAATACAGTGTACTCAGAGAATGTTGATGTACCCATGTAGTGATAAATTGGTTGGCCGTCTTTAAAAAAGCGTGTAGTGCCGTCTGGCATTAGGCCTTTACCTTGTGTTTCGCGCACGGCTGAACACAGATTAGTTTTACCTGAAGTACACATTTTACATACGCCACATTCTGCAGTGTATAAAGGAATAACATGATCTCCAACTTCAACACTCGTTACGCCTTCGCCAACAGCATAGACAACACCAGCGCCTTCGTGACCTAAAATAGCAGGAAATATGCCTTCAGGATCTTGGCCTGATAATGTAAATGCATCGGTATGACACACACCTGTAGCGGTAATTTTTACCATGACTTCGCCTTTTTTAGGCATCATCACATCAACTTCTTCAACACTAAGTGGTTGATTAGGACCCCAAGCAATGGCAGCTTTTGATTTAATAAATTCAGACATGTGTTTTATTTCCTTTAACTGGCTATTAAAAAATAATTGTAGACCCAATTTGCTTGGGTGATGTGCTTATTGTATTTGTTTCTCAAATAATGATAATCTCAATTTTATTAAAACACTTTTACAGTATGGTAATAATGGCGCGTTGGAATGGAATAGATGAGTTTATAGCTGTAGGGGAGGAGGGCAGCTTTACTGCGGCTGCAAAAACGCTTGGGCTTTCGGTTGCGCATATTAGCCGCCATGTAACAGCGCTTGAGCAACGTTTAAATACACAACTATTAACTCGTACAACCCGTAAAGTGGTTTTAACCAAAGAAGGCGAAGTGTACTTACATCAAATAAAGCACTTACAACATGCTATGGATGAAGCAACTCAAGGCCTTGCTCAGCAACAAAGCACACCAAAAGGTAAAATAAAGCTCACAGCACCAGTTATGTACGGAGAGAGCTTTATTATGCCCATAGTGCATAACTTTATGAAGGATCATCCCGAGGTCGAAGTTGTTGCCACACTAAGTAACGAACAAGAAAACTTATTAGAGGGCGGATTTGATTTAGCCATAAGGCTAGGGCATTTAAAAGATTCGAGCTTAAAAGCGCGTAGGTTAAGTGCGCGGCGTTTTATTATGTGCGCGGCACCACAGTATTTAACGCGATTTGGTGAGCCGCATACTTTAGGCGAGCTAAACAGCCATGAATGTTTAATTGGGAATAGTAGCTACTGGCGCGTAAACGAAAATGGGCGCGATAAACACATTAAAATAGCGGGGCGGCTACAGTGTAATAGTGGTTGGGCGCTGGTGGATGGCGCAAAAAAGGGGCTCGGTATTGTACAGCTCCCAGACTACTACATTGAAAACGAAATTAACTCCGGGCAATTGGTGCCTATTTTAACACCCTATCAACCACAGCAAGAAGGAGTATGGGGCGTGTATCCGCCAAGGCAGTTTGTGGCTACTAATGTACGGGTATTGCTCGATTATTTAGTCAACGGGCTTAAAGCTTAACCGCGAGTTAATGGTTAAATACATATTGCTGTAAATATAGCCAAGTATCAGATTTTTAAATTATTTCTTACATTTCACGCCATACCCAAAGGCACTTTTTTCGTGCTACTATTGCTCAATACTTTTACGATAAGTGTTAAAAATAATATGTTTCAACCGGTTAGCTTATTTATAGGGCTTAGATATAGTCGCTCCTCTAAAGGAAATGCGTTTATATCGTTTATTTCGTTTTTTTCTATTGCCGGTATCGCTATTGGTTTAATGGCATTATTTACGGTAAGCAGTGTAATGAACGGGTTTGAAAATAGCCTAAAAACCAATATGCTTGGACTTATTCCGCATGTTGAAGTTAGCGCAGGTAAAAATACTGCCACCCAAATGGGCACCCTTAAAACTGACCTCGAACAATCTCCTTATGTTGATCATGTAAGCTTATATCGCCACGGCGAAGCTATTTTGCAAACGAATAAAGACTTGCACGGTGTTTTACTACAAGGCCTTTATAACGATAGTGGTTCTTTGTATAAAATTACCGATAAAATAGTGCAAGGCGATTGGAAAACTGTATTAAACAAAAATTACAACATTGCTATAAGCCGTTATTTGAGTCGTAAATTAGGCGTTAGCGTGGGTGATAAGCTTCGTGTTATTATGCCTAATGCTTCAACGTATACACCTCTTGGGCGAGTACCCAGCCAGCGTTTATTTAAAGTTGCCGCAATATATGAAACCGGATCTGAGATAGATATGGCACTTGCGTTTACGAGTGGCGCTTCACTACAGCGGGTGTTAAAGCTGGATAAAAACACTGCACCAAATTTAAGTGTTTCATTGCACGAACCTTTCGAACTAGATGAATTTATTGAAGCAAGCCAACGTATTTTACAAGATCATAATTATAGTGATTGGCGCAGCACTCAAGGTACTCTATTTGCAGCCGTTGCTATGGAAAAGCGCATTATGTCTATGTTGCTTGCCCTCATTGTATTGGTGGCTGTATTTAATATTGTATCGGCATTAACCATGATGGTAAGCGAAAAACAAGGTGAAGNGTAGCCATACTACAAACGTTAGGTTTAACACCTTCGCAAGTGCAAAAAGTGTTTATGGTGCAAGGCTTATATAACGGTGTAATTGGTACCGCAATAGGCGCATTTTTAGGTGTAATATTTAGTTTATATATAAATGAGCTACTTGCATTAGTGGGCTTAAACTTACTGGCGGGTATAGAGCTTCCGGTAAAATTTGATATTTTGAGTTTAGTAATAATAGCGTTTGCCAGTATTGCTATGAGCTTTTTAGCTACCTTATATCCTGCGCGTAAAGCCGCAAAAGTAAAACCAGCAGAGGTATTACGTTATGAATGATTTAGTAATTAGTTGTGAAAATTTAAGTAAGGTTTATCAAGATGGCAGCAACCAAGTTGAAGTATTAAAAGGCGTTGATTTAGCGCTTCAGCAAGGTGAAATGCTCGCTATTGTGGGGAGTTCTGGCTCTGGTAAAAGTACGCTTTTACACATACTTGGCACATTAGATACCGCAAGCTCAGGTAGCGCTAAAATTAAAAACCAAGAAGTTGCAAAACTTTCGCGAACAGAGCAAGCCGCATTTAGAAACCAAAATTTGGGCTTCATCTATCAATTTCATCACTTATTAATGGAGTTTAGCGCAGTTGAAAACGTGGCTATGCCATTATTAATTAAAGGCTTGAGTGCAAAAGAAGCCAAAGCTAAAGCGCTCGATATGCTCGAAAAAGTAGGTCTTGCACATCGCAGCTCGCATAAACCATCTGCGCTTTCTGGTGGAGAGCGCCAGCGAGTGGCTATTGCCCGCGCACTGGTTACTAAACCTGCGCTTGTGCTTGCTGATGAACCAACCGGTAATTTAGATAAACAAAATGCGATTAAAATTTACGATTTAATTAATGAGCTTAACCAAAGCTTAAACACGAGTTTTGTGGTAGTTACACACGATTTAGAACTTGCCGATAAGCTAGGTAAAATAGCTTATTTAGACGATGGAAAACTAGCTATTAAAGAGTCGCAGCATGTTGCTTAGTGCATTTTTAAGTAAACGTTTTAGAGCCTATTCAGGCCACAAAGATGAAAAAAACGGCTTTGTTAGTTTTATCGCTAAAGCGTCGACTATTGGTATTTTATTAGGTGTCGCGGTTTTAATTGTGGCGCTGTCGGTAATTAATGGTTTTGAGCAGCAACTAGTACATAGATTGCTAAGTGTTGTGCCGCAGGTTGAATATGTAGCACCAAGTAGACCCATCGCGAATTGGTCGCAAAAAGTTGAGGATTTACAAACACAACCGCATGTAACAGGGGCTGCGCCATTTATTGCAGTTAATGGGATGGCGCAATATAAAAGCCAGCTAAAAGCGATAGAAATTCGAGGTGTTGAGCCATCGCTCGAGAGTAATGTATCGGCGGTAAATCAGTTTACCAGTGGTAAGTTAGTGAGCCAGTTAGGCCTTGACGATGTAATTTTAGGTAAGCAAATAGTAAAACAGTTAGATGCAAAAGTAGGCGACAACATTACGTTACTTATTCCGCAAATAGGCCAAAAAGGTCAGTCATTATTAGCGCCTAAACGCGTAACACTTAACCTTGCAGGTGTTATAGAAATGAGCGGCCCCATTGATAGTAACGCTGCGTTTATACATCTTAATAAAGCGCAGCAAACATTGGGTTACGATGAAACTCAAGTAACAGGGCTGCGGTTAAGTGTTGATGATGTGTTTTCGGCGCACCAAATAGCGCTAAAAGTGGGCCAAACTATTGACGACTACGTGTATGTTTCCAGTTGGTTTAGAACCCAAGGCAGCCTTTATCAAGATATTCAAATGGTACGTACCATTGTTTATATTGTGGTGTTTTTAATTATAGCGGTAGCCAGTTTTAATATTGTGTCCTCCTTGGTGATGGAAGTACGCGAAAAACAAGGCAATATCGCAATTTTAAAAACCATGGGCGCGAAAGACAGTACTATTTTAGCCACCTTTGTAATGCAGGGCTTAATGCAAGCATTTGTAGGCGTGGCACTAGGAACACTAATTGGTGTGGTATTAGCGCTTAATATAAGTGAGCTTTTTACGTGGATAAGCCAATTATTTGGAGCCAATCCACTTGAGGGCGTTTATTTTATAGAGTTTTTACCAAGTAAATTAGTACTTGAAGACATTGGTATTACAGTGATTGTTACGTTTGTGCTTGCGATACTTGCCACTATTTATCCTGCATGGCAAGCAACGCGCGTTGATCCTGCCAAGGTGCTTGGTAACTAGGTATAAGAAGCTCAGATAAAAATTAATAGGGTGGTATTAGTAAACCTGTTAAACTAGGTGCTTATTTAAAATTAAGCAATAACTGCTTGGTTGCTATACCTCACTTTGGGATTTACTTTGACTAATAACGATATTTTACGCCGCATTCGCTACACTTTTAACTTAACTGATACTGCTATGGTCAATGTTTTTGCATCAGCAGAGCATACGGTCACCAAAGAGCAAGTAATTGCATGGTTAACTAAAGAAGGTGAAGAGGCTTTTACCCCAATAAGTGATACTGAGTTTGCTAGCTTTTTAAATGGGTTTATTAATACCCAACGTGGCAAACGCGAAGGTGAGCAACCAGAGCCTGAGAAAAAGCTAAACAACAATATTATCTTTATGAAGCTACGTATTGCTTTAAATATGAAAGCAGAAGATGTTATAGCAACACTTGCACTTGTTGATTTTGATTTAAGTAAACATGAGTTAAGCGCATTTTCTCGAAAAGTAGATAACAAACATTACCGTGTTTGTAACGATCAAATATTACGTTTGTTTTTAACCGGCGTACAAAAGCAACAACGTCCAGAAGAGTCTGCTGAGTAACTGGTTTTAGCTAATTAGCTTTTAGTTAGTGGGTTTTTTGCGTGCGCAATGCAGTATAAAACCCATTAATTGTTATATTTTTAAACAAACCCACACCTAACCTAATACTTCTAAAATTCCCTTTTGAAAATATAAAAACTCACTTGGCACTGTTCCGATTTTAAATCTGTGAATTTAAATTCATCTTTAATAAATAAAAATCAAACTTCTAATCAAAAATAATTCACGTAGCTCGCGTTAAATATCTCAATTTTTCATGCTAAGGTAATAGTTAATTATATTAAATTAAGACCTTAAAGCATGAATCATAAACTTGATCACGTTTACTTTAACATCTGATAAATACTTTTATTATTAACACGGAAGAATAATTATGAATTATATCCATAGCACAATCGCACAATTAAAAAATAGTAGTCCTGCACAATGCGAGTTTTATCAAGCCGTTGAAGAAGTACTTGAATCACTCGAACCTATCTTAGAAAACTCAGAAAAATACAAAAAAAATGCCATTATACAACGCTTAGTTGAGCCCGAACGCCAAATTATGTTTAGAGTTCCCTGGGTTGATGACGAAGGCAATATCCAGGTAAATAAAGGCTACAGAATTGAGTTTAACTCTGCACTTGGCCCCTATAAAGGTGGCTTACGTTTTCACCCAAGTGTGAATGCCAGCATAATTAAATTTTTAGGGTTTGAGCAAATATTTAAAAATGCTTTAACAGGTTTACCAATCGGTGGTGGTAAAGGCGGGGCAAACTTTGATCCAAAAGGGCGCTCAGATGCTGAAATAATGCGTTTTTGCCAATCATTTATGAGCGAGCTCTATCGCCATATTGGCCCTACAACCGACGTACCCGCTGGAGACATTGGAGTAGGGGCGAGAGAAATAGGTTACTTGTTTGGTCAATATAAGCGTTTGACTGGGCGCTATGAAGGTGTTTTAACAGGTAAAAGCTTATTGTGGGGTGGATCGCTTGTACGAAAAGAAGCCACGGGATACGGCGCTGTTTATTTTGCTGACTACATGCTGCAAGCGCGCGGCGATAGCCTACAAGGTAAGCGCTGCTTAGTCTCGGGCGCAGGTAATGTTGCTATTTATGCTATGGAAAAGCTTTATCAAATGGGGGCAACACCAGTAAGTTGCAGCGACTCTCGTGGCACTGTTTATCATGAGTCGGGTATAGATTTAAATCTTATTAAATGTTTGAAAGAGCAATCGCGCGATTGCTTGAGCGTATATAAACAAACTCACCCCGATGCTATTTATATTCCTGTAAATGACTACCCTAAAGATGGGCATGCTGTTTGGCACTTTAATGCTGCCGCTGCTTTTCCGTGCGCCACACAAAATGAATTAACACAGGCAGACGCTAACGCATTATTATCCGGCGGCTGTTTATTAGTAAGTGAAGGCGCAAATATGCCTTCAACAAAAGAGGCTATAGATTGCTTTATTGCTGCAAAAATTGCGTATGGACCAGGTAAAGCGGCCAATGCCGGCGGCGNGTTGCGACAAGCCAATTAGAAATGGCACAAAATGCGAGTATGCAAAGTTGGACCTTTGAAGAGGTGGATGAAAAGCTAAAACAAATTATGAAAAATATATTTGTTACCGCTAACGATACCGCTACAGAATTTGGTGAGCCTGGAAACCTTTTATTAGGCGCTAACATTGCAGGCTTTAGGCGCGTCGCCGATGCAATGATTGAGCAGGGTGTCGTTTAATATTAAAGCTGAACAATAAGGCTTTAATATAATGTGATTTTAAAACTAGCCATAAAATTGAGTATATTTGGTTAGTTTTAAATATTAACGCCATTAGTGAGCTATAACCCTATAAAGCTGGGCTATAACAGCGTAGGATCAAGTTACTTTCGAATGAAAATTAGGTTTGCACTTTAGGTGCATTAAGACAAAAAATTATGCAACTAACTGCAAAACCATCACTTCCTAATGCGTTACTTATTTCTATTAGTACACCACAATTTAAAGGTGACGAAGCAACAGAGTCGCTTGCAGAGCTTGCTCGTTTGGTGACCACGTTAGGATTTAAAGTAGTAGGTACGCAATCGCAAAAGCAAAGCTCAACTCAAAAAGTTAATGTACTGGGCTCAGGTAAACTAGCTGAAATAGCTCACCTTACCGGTAATAAAGGGATGGTTGAAGACGAGCAAGAAGATAATTTACTTGATGAAGACCCTTTAACCGAAATATCGTCAGAAATTCCATCAGACGAACTTGATTTTGCATGTGCCGATGTAGTGGTATTTGACTGTGATTTAACGCCTTCTCAACTACGTAATGTTGAGAACCAGCTGGGTGTAGAAGTATTTGATCGCACCGGTATTATCATTGAAATATTTAGCCGTCATGCGCGTACTAAAACTGCAAAACTACAAGTTGAAATTGCTCGCCTTAATTATGTAGCGCCACGGCTTCGTGAAACATCAACAGGTGATAAAGAACGCCAAATGGGTAAAGGTGCGGGTGAAACCACACTTGAGCTAAATCGCCGTAAGGTGCGCGATCAATTAGCAGAATTAAAGCGTGAGCTTGTTAGTGTTCAAGATGTAATGATGGACAGACGTACGCAGCGCTCTGAGCTATTCTCAGTGGCTTTAATTGGTTATACCAATGCGGGCAAGTCATCAATGATGCGCGCAATTACAGGTAGTGATGTAGAAGGCGAAAACAAACTCTTTGCAACGCTAGATACCACTGTTCGCGCGTTGTATCCGATTACGCAGCCACGTATATTGGTTTCAGATACTGTTGGTTTTATTAAAAAATTACCTCATGATTTGGTGGCTTCATTTCATTCAACGCTCGCTGAGGCACATGATGCGTCGTTATTGTTGTATGTTGTAGATGCTTCAGATCCTTCTTTTCGCTCACAACTTGAAGTAGTACATAAAGTACTGGCAGAAGTTGGGGTGGAAGGCAGCAAAAAATTATTAGTACTGAATAAGTCAGACCAATTAAGTACTGAGCAGCAGCAGTCGCTAATGGATGAATTTCCTGATGCGATGATGACCTCTACGCGTAATCCAGATGATATTAGTAAATTGCACAAATACATTATTGGCATTGCTCAAGAGGACATGATTGAAGAAGAGATTGTTATACCGTACACAGCTAAAGGTATTGTGGGCGAAATCCGATCGAGTATGAGTGTTGTTAAAGAAGAATATGAATACAGCCACATTAAATTAACAGTGCGCTCGAGTGCGATTGATTTAGAACGTTTAAAAAAGAGAATGCTGAATTTATAATAAATTCAGTACAATTCAGTACATAAAAAGCACAGCCAATTGGCTGTGCTTTTTAGTATTAGTCCTAATATACGCAAATTTAACGCTGCTAGCTCTGAATATAGCTCTGAGATAAATTCCCTATCCGGAGCCTCAGTTACTTAGAGACGAAACTAGGAAAAAGCGTTGTCGCTTAGCTCTTCTTGCATTTGCTCACGCATTTTAAATTTTTGCAGTTTACCTGTTACTGTCATTGGATAGTTTTCTACAAAACGGATATGTCGTGGCATTTTAAAATAGGCTAGTTTGTCTTTTAAAAACTCACGAATTGCTTGCTCATCAAGCACAGCGTCTTCTTTTGGTTGGATCCAAGCGCACACTTCCTCGCCATACCTTTCATCTGTTATACCGAATATGGCAG
>NZ_AUTP01000141.1:0-4843 GCF_000498075.1 Pseudoalteromonas sp. TAB23 | reverse complement strand
CCGCCGGTGCCTAAATTTGTGCCACTGCCACCAGCAAGTTGGCGCAGCTCATCGTTTATATGTGTTACTTCACCAATGAGAGTAGCATCGGCGTTTGTGCGCGGATCGCTGGTAAATAACCCTTCTTGATCGGTAAGTAGCAGTAACTTATTAGCATTAGCCAAAATAGCGACAAGTGCTGATAAATTATCGTTGTCGCCTACTTTTATTTCACTAGTAGCTACTGCGTCATTTTCGTTAATGATGGGTACAACGTCGTAATTTAATAATGCATTGAGTGTATCGCGGGCATTAAGGTAGCGCTCTCTGTCGTCTACATCGGCGCGAGTTAACAGCATTTGCCCTACATTTACACCGTATAAACCAAACAAGCTCTGCCAAATATGAATAAGTTGACCTTGTCCAATTGCAGCAAGCATTTGTTTATCAATTAAGCTTCTGCCACAGGGTTTTAATAGTTGTTCGCGCCCAGCAGCTACCGCGCCGCTCGATACTAAAATAACGTGATGACCCTGCTTTTTAAGCTCGCAACATTGGCGTACTAATTCAACCATGTGTGCTTTATCTAGTTTATCGGTGCCGCCAGTAAGTACGCTTGTACCAAGCTTTACAACTATTACCTGTTCCCTTTGCATGTGCTTTTTACTATTGATTAATTAAAGATGAATTAATTTATACCAGCTCGGTATTTTTGAACAAGTTAAAAATATTCATGCTAGGATCTGATTTTATTAAATTATGTAAATTACTCTCTATGCCTGCCAGTTTATGTTTAATTATTGCCACCTTTTTATGGGGCAGCTCTTTTATTGCGCTCAAATACGCCATTGCCATTTACGACCCTGCATTGGTGATATTTTTACGCATGCTCACCACGTTAGTTTTGTCGCTTTGTTTATGGCGCTACGTTATTCGGTTTGAGTATTTAAAAGGTGACTGGAAGTATTTAGTGGGTATGTCACTTGCTGAGCCTTGCTTGTACTTTTTATTTGAAGGCCATGCAATGGAATACACATCGGCCTCGCAGGCTGGTGTTATTGTGTCGTGCTTGCCCATTATTATTGCGCTGCTTGCCTTTTTATTGCTTAAAGAATACATAAGTAAATCCATCGTGGTCGGTTTTACGCTGTGTATTGGCGGCAGTATTTTACTTACGCTTCTTTCACCAAGTACCGACCAAGCACCTAACCCGTTGCTGGGTAACTTTTTAGAGTTGATGGCTATGGTGTGCGCTGCATTTTATACCGTAAGTATTAAACATTTAGCTAATCGCTACTCGCCCCTGACTTTAATTGCGTTGCAAGGTATTAGCGGCAGCTTGTTTTTTGCACCGTTTTTGTTTTTTATCGACCTGCCAAGCGAAAACCAACACGACTTAACCGCGCTTATGAGCATTTTGTATTTAGGTTCGTGTGTAACCCTTGGCGGCTACGGCATGTACAACTACGCTATTAGCAAAGTATCGGTATTAACCGCTGCTGCATACTCTAATTTAATCCCTATTTTTACACTTATTTTGTCCGCTATTATTTTGGGCGAAGTGCTCAATGTGTGGCAATGGCTGAGCATATTTGTGGTATTTATTGGTGTAATGGTAAGCCAGCGCCATCAAGAACTTGTGGTTGATATACCGCTTAGTGAATCGGGCGAAGACATTTGCGCAGATACAAGCAATCTTAAATCAGTACCCGAGGCAAGCGAATCAAAAGGGTAACAGGTAAGCAAATACAGCCCGGGTGTTTGTAAAAATGTGTTTTGGGATTGATGAATAACCTCAATCCCCGTTACTTTATAATTTTGTATCACCCCACTTTGCAGCTGCAAAGTAAACGCCTCCCCCACTTTTGCGTTTTGTAAAAATGCAAAGTGGGTGTCGTTATGCCCTGCTATTAGCGCGCCTTTTTCGTTTCCAAATTCTTTTCCGCCAAGCTCCCCTGCGGGTAAAAATTGGCTTGGCGCAAATGCTAAATTACGACCACTCGCTCCAGNCCAGCCAATACACTTAATGTTTTATTATGACTTGGCCAATCAAGCTTTGCAGTAACGTAGCTGTCGGCGTAATACCACGGCTTTACTTTAGTGCCGGGTGATTTAAGCTCCTCTTGCCATGCTTGTTCAATTAATACTTGAGCAAGCCACGCTTTTGCCTGCATATAAGCACCGTGGCCAAATAATCCAAGCCCAGCTATTAGTAAGCCCGCGCTTAGCCACTTTTTCATTTACGTGCCCTGCTTAATTTAAATGATCGGTTTATTTTAAGAGCGCCATAGCCGAGTAATAAAATACATCCTAGCAATATATGTAATCTGCTTTGCCCATCGGTTTGCGGTAAACGCATTGCCATACTTTGTGGTACTGCATTAGTAGCTTGCGCCGTTTGCTTTGCCACTTCTTTTATTTGAGTTTGTTCAATCGCTATAAAAGCAGTAAACGGGCTAAGTAATTGATGAGTAAGCGCAAGTTCCTGTACTTCATCTTTAACGGTACTTTGCTCGTTGTATAAAAGTAATGACTTAATTTTTTGGCGCGCCCACAGTTTTGCTATACCTTGAGCGCTTGAGCTATTTTGTGTACTTAATCTAATACTTAAGGGCCCTTGTGCAGTTTGCCCAGCAAGTACCACACTTTTAGCATTATTAAGTTTTATAGCGACCATGATAGGCTCGCCAAAATATAAATCAGGTAGTGGTGATGGCCAAAAATCTAAGCTGTTACCGCTTTCATCGCTTAGCGCCAAATTAGTAATAGCCGGATGTGCAAGCTTATCAAACAACTGCTGCATTTTAGGTTGCACCTCGCTTGTGCTGCCTATAAACGTAAATGAGCCCTTACCAACATCTGCCGCTCGGCGCATAAAAAAGCTGTTAGGTGCGCTGCCAATACCTACCGTAAATAAGCGGCTATCACCTAATTTACTTTGAATATTTTTAAACAATGCATCCTCATTACTAACGCTACCATCAGTTAAAAATACAACTTGGCGTACAAAACCATCAAACTCGCTGCCATCAAGTACGGCATTAAGCGCACCTTGTATTTCTGTGCCGCCGTCGGCTTCTAGGCTATAAATAAATCGCTCTGCGCGGCGTAAATTAAAGTCGCTGGCTATAAGTGGTTTATCGCTCATTGGAGTCACTATGTTATCAAAACCAATTATGTTAAAGCTGTCGTCGCTATCAAGTAATGAAAGCGCATAAAACAAGGCTTTTTTAGCTTGCTCCATAGATTGCCCGTGCATAGAGCCTGACGTATCAACTACAAATACCATTTCGCGAGGTAATCGCTGAGTTTGTGTAAAGTGATCCCCCGGTGGCATTAGCATAGCAAGCCCGTATCGGTCACCATTTTCAAACTGCTGAGTAAAAAATGCGGCTTGAGCTTGCTCTTTTTGCAGCGGTTTAAACTCAAGTACAAAGTCGCGATTAACTGCATTTTTCTCATTTAACGCTATTTTATATTGCCCAAATGCGGTGTTTTGTACATCAACATTATGAAATTTAGAATTGATATCCACCAGCTCTAAGCCTACGTCTATATAAATGTTTAAGCTAAATTGACTGCTTGGTACGTTATCATTTTGAGTACTATTTTGAGTACTATTTTGAGTACTATTTTGAGTGATGTTTTGAGTGCTGTAAACAGGGCTCAACCACCCAGTTGGGGCCGGATTAACATGCGTTTGGTTTTGAGTATTAACTTCAACTTCACCACTAATCGCGTGATAACGCGGTGTAATGGTAGTAGGAAACCTAATAGCAAATGTGCCGCTGCTGTAGTCAATTATTTCTTGATACTCAAGCTCAATAATTACTTGCTCACCAGGACCAATATTCGCCACATTCGTAATAAACATATTGGCGCGTTGCTGGCGTACAAGGGCTGCTTGCTTACCTGCTTTTTTAGCCTCCTCGTATTTTTTTTCAGCTTCCACTTTTTTATCAATTTGGCCTTTAATAACTCGCTCACCAATGTGCATTGTCATGGCATGTACGGCGCTTTCATCTGGCAGTGGAAAAACATAGCGCGCATTAACCGCAAACGGGTTTTCGTTTTGATAGGTCTGCGTTACTACAACATGATTAATCAGGCCGGTTAAGGTCATATTGGCATCGCTTTTTAATATTATTGCTGGCCCTGCTGGCGCACCATTGCTATCAAAAAGCTCTAACTTGGGTGATTGCGCATGGCTTTTAAAGCTAGCTAACAGCACAATCACTATGAATATAAAAATGCTTACTTTAGTAAGCATTTTGGTTGGTTTACTCAACATAAAATCACTCCATCGAACGCTTAGCTTTACTTAGGTTCCGTTAGGTTTAGTTACTCGCCATTTGGCCATTTGCTGGGTACATTGAGCGAGTGGTAAGCGTTACGCGTCTATCAAAAAAGTTATCTTCCACCGTGTTGCTGTTAGCCAATGTTTGCTGTTCGCCAAATGCCTGCGTGCTTAAGCGTTTATGGCTCACGCCGTGTTTTATTAAATAGCTTTGCACGGCATTTACACGCGCTTTAGAAAGTAAAAGGTTGGCTTGCTCATCGCCGCGCTGATCGGCAAAGCCACTTAAATCAATTGCGAGTTGTGGTTGGTTGTTTAACAAGGTAATGAGCTGGTCTAACTGCAGTGCAAAATGCGGGGCAACAACACTTGAACCTGTTTTAAATTGTACCGTCATCGCCAATAAGTTATTAATTTGAACTTGAGTTAACTGCTCATTTTGATTGGCAAGCACTTCTACCTGTTGCTCTAACATATTGTTGTGGTTAAGCACGTGTTGGTAATCGCTGGTTTTTTCTTTCATGACCGTAATGGCACGCTCTTGCTCAGCAATTTTGTTATCGGCTA
>NZ_AUTP01000140.1:0-21716 GCF_000498075.1 Pseudoalteromonas sp. TAB23 | reverse complement strand
CCGCCAATAATAGCGCCTGCACCTAGTCCAATAGCCGTTTCTTTATGGGCTTCTTTTGATGGCGTGTTAGATGTTGAGGCAATTGCTGGAGTACAAAAACTAGCAACGAGTGTTAACGCGATTAATGTCTTCTTCATGATTTGATCCTTAAACTTACTTTTTAATTTATGATGTTTTGTTTTGATGGGTGTATTAAAACAAGCTCAAGTGGCAATAAAGGGGATCAAAAATGGCAAACTGCTGAGCAATTGTGGCAAAAAAATGGCAATTGCCTTTTTAAGCGTACTTAGCTTAAAAACTTCGATATAGTGCACTACAGAGGCAATAGGATAATGATTAGAATGAAAAAAATAGCCATCGTCGAAGATGAACCCGCAATCCGCGAAAACTACATTGAAATGCTGAGCTTACAGGGCTACCAAGTGAGTGGCTTTGCAGATCGTGCCTGCGCTGAAGCTGCATTTAAAAATGCCCTGCCCGATTTAGCCATTGTTGATATTGGCCTAGGCCATGAAATAGATGGTGGTTTTTTACTGTGCCAAACATTGCGATCGCTTTCTAAAACACTGCCTATTATTTTTTTAACCGCCCGCGATAGCGAAATAGATACCGTATGCGGCCTGCGCATGGGCGCCGACGACTACCTAACAAAAGACATAAGCTTGGCTCACTTGGCTGCGCGTATTGGTGCGCTATTTCGCCGAATGGAAGCACTTGAACAACCTGCTGATGCAAATGCACTCATAACACGCGGGCAGTTAACGCTCGACACGCAACGTATGCAGGTATTTTGGCAGCAACAATTAGTTGATTTAACCGTAACCGAATTTTGGATGCTGTATTCACTCGCCCAGCGACCAGGCCATGTTAAAAGCCGTAACGAATTAATGAGCGATGCAAAAATTTATGTAGACGACAGCACCATTACTTCACACGTAAAACGTATTCGTAAAAAATTTATAGCACTCGACAGCGCCTTTGATTGCATAGATACCGTGTATGGCATGGGCTATCGGTGGGAACAACACTAATGCTACGATTTGGTCTGCGCAGTAAATTTATATTACTTTCATGTTTTTTGTTTTTGCTACCGTGGCTTGGCTACGAGTACGTGTGGGAAATGGAAAAGTTTTTACGCCAAGGCCAAGAAAAAACCCTCGTAGGCACTACTCGAGCACTTGCTACTGCATTACATGAACGCCCCGCATTATTTGACGAGCAAACCAACTTTTTAGACCAAGTAGTAAAAGGCCGCGATTTATACGCTTATAATCTTAAAAACCCTATTCAGCTAGACGGTAAACTTAACGACTGGGACAGCTACCAGCCGTTATTTTGGCACTACGACAAGCGCTACTTACAAAAAACAGATAACAAACATCAAGCCAGTGACTTATCGTTTGATCATATGGTGGGAAAATTTGATAACTACTTATACGCCGTATTTAAAGTCACCGACAATACCCTTATTTATCGCGCTAAAAATAGCTTAAGCATTACCAATAACGATTATTTACAAATTGGCCTAAAAACGCCTGACGGCCAGTTTAATACTTACATTATTGCGCCACGCCAAAACGGCTGGGTTAATGCGTTTGATGCAAATACCAAAGCCCCCTTTACAAAAATTCAGGGTTATTTTGAAAGTACCAATACAGGTTATAACGTAGAGCTGCGTTTTCCCATTAGCATGTTGGGCAACAAACTTGGCTTTGCTATTGTTGATGTTGATGTAGATAATAAAGATGCCTTGTTAGAACCAAAAATAATGTCGACCTCAAACTTAAATAACCCAAACGATTTAGGCTCTGTATTAGTTCCCTCTCCAGAGATTAGTCGTATTTTAAAAGGTATGGGTCACAGTGGTAGCCGTATNGTATTTGGGTAGTCGATAACCATCATCGTGTACTTGCGCAGTCGGGCACTATTCAAAATGCAGATGGCGTATGGGCTGACGGTCTCAAAAATCAGCCACCAGTAACTACATGGCAGCGCTTTGAGCAAAATTACTTGCACCCAATTTACTATAAAATTTTAACGCGCCCCGAAAATGAGTTTTTAGATACCCTGCACGATGTAGCTTCTATGCAGGGCACGCATTTAGCTAAAGCATTAAAAGGTCAATCTGCATCCTCTTGGCGCTTAACCCCCGACAGCAAAGCCGTTATTTTATCGGCAGCTTACCCTATTTGGATTCAAGACCAAGTAATTGGCGCAGTAATAGCAGAGGAAACCACAAACGGCGTACGAACACTGCGTAACAAATCGCTCGAAAAACTCTTTAACGTTATTTTAGCCGTTATGCTAATTGGCACTGTTACCCTGTTCTTTTTTGCCTCACGTATATCGAACCGAATTAGGCGGCTGCGCGATACAGCTGAGCAAGCAATTGATGCACAAGGGCGTGTTACCGGCAGTATTAATTACAGCGATGCTAACGATGAAATTGGCGATCTGTCTCGTAGTTTTTCAAACATTGTTAGTCGACTTGGTGGCTATACCGATTACTTAGAAAATATGTCGTCGCGGTTGTCACATGAGCTGCGCACGCCTGTTGCCGTAGTACGCTCATCACTCGAAAATTTACAAAGCTTGCCACAAAACGAGCTGAGTCAAAAATACCTCGATCGCGCCAGTGAAGGCGTTGAACGTTTAGGTAAAATAATAACCACCATGAGCGAAGCCACTCGCCTTGAGCAAAGTATTCAAAGCAACGAGTCTGAGCCTTTTGATTTACAAAAAGTAATAAATGGTTGCATGCAAGGCTATCAGCTTACTTACCCAAACCAGTTATTTACGCTTGATGTATGCCAAAACAAATTACCTATGCAAGGTGCACCGGAGTTTATAGCTCAGCTGCTTGATAAACTTATTAATAACGCGCTGGAGTTCAGCAAAGCCAATACTGCTATTAATGCGAGCCTTAAACATATTGAAAACAAGGCAATATTAACAGTGAGTAATACTGGTCCCGCTTTACCTGAAGGATTAACTGAACATATTTTTGATTCAATGGTGTCGGTACGTAGCCAGCAAATGCAGCAACAGCCACATTTGGGATTAGGGCTTTATATTGTAAGGCTGGTGTGCGACTACCATAAAGGCAGTGCAACCGCGCAGAACAACGAACAAGGTGATGGTGTCGTATTTACCGTAACACTGCCGTTAGTAAATGGTTAAGGCTGTATTTATACCGTTATATTTATAGCCACAGCATTATATGCAAATAGTAAGTACGCAATAAGTTAAATTCAGCTGTATATTTTTAGTTAAAAAGAGTTACTTTAATTTACCTTAACTCCATATAAATTAACAAATAAACCCCTCTCACCCCTCAAAACCTGCCGGTTACAATTTAGTACAACTTCAAATGTAACTATTCACTTTTAATTCAGTCGAATGACCATACCCTACATCATATTAAAGTATTAAATTGAAGGAATACTCATGAAACCATCACTAGAGCGTGAAGAACTAGACTTTATTTTTGACTTATACAGGCCCTCTAAAAAACCTGAGTCTGAAAATGTAAAACCAAAAAGTACAAACTACAAAGAGCTAAGAAAGCACGACGCGAGCAAAAACCAAGGCGTATCGCACTACTTAGTTTAACTTTATTACGATTGAGACTTCTCACGTTCTAAAAATGCTTTAATGCAGTTAATTTCTGCAAGTTTTACTTCTTCGCCTATTTCAGGGCCTTTTTTGCCATTTTTAAGTGCATTTTGCACTATCAGTTTCTTATCCATTTTTTGCAGTTCAGTATGAATTGCTCGCAGCTTAGCTGCTTGCGGGTATGGCTTATCAACAAGTGTTTCACCACGCCCTTGTGCATCGCATTGGCATGCTTGGGTAAACGCTATAAAACGTTCTGGGTGTACCAACGCATTTAAGTTAGTCACTATTAGCTTGTGAATGGTTTGCGGCCTTAACTGATCAATCGTGTGGCAAAGGGTGTGATTATCACTGGTGAGTACGCCAATATCGCGAAAACGGTTAGGCACTTTTAAGCGCTCACAAAACGCCTCAATAACTGCAACACCTTCGCGTTCGTGCCCACGTAGGTTTCCATATTTTTTAAAACTAAGCGCTTTTCCAAAATCATGGGTTAGTGCAGCAAAACGTGTTTCTAAATTAAAATTTAAATCGGCTGCACGCCTAAGTACCAGCATAGTATGTACAAATACATCCCCTTCAGGATGATGGTTTGCCGGTTGCGGTACATTAACCATGCGCTCAAGTTCTGGAAAAATACCTAAGCCTTGCAGTGCTTCAAAATAAAGCTCAGGGTACTTTTCACCCAGTGCTTTTTCAGTTTCAAGCCACACGCGCTCAGGTACTAAATGATTTAGCTCACCTTTATTTTTAAGCTCGCACATTAATGCATACGTACTTGGGTGAATACGCCAATCACTGCCATAGCGCGCTAAAAAACGGGCAATACGCAATACTCGAACAGGGTCTTCTACAAATGCCTCAGTGGTGTGGCGCAGTGTTTTATTTTGTAAGTCAGTTTGGCCATTAAACGGGTCAATAATATTACCGTGTTCATCAAGCGCCATTGAATTTATGGTTAAATCGCGTCTTGCTAAATCTTCTTCTAGCGTCACTGTTGGGCTGGCATCAACCACAAAGCCAGTATAGCCTTTGCCGCTTTTACGCTCTGTGCGCCCAAGTGCATATTCTTCTTTTGTTTTTGGGTGTAAATAAACCGGAAAGTCGCTACCTATTGGTACAAAACCGAGCGACTGCATTGTGTCTGGCGTTTCACCAATCACTACATAATCGTTATCTTTTGATTTTATATTTAGCAGTTTGTCGCGCACTGCACCACCAACGAGGTAAACTTTTTTTAAGTTACTTTTCACTTTATTCCCATAAACATTAATAAAATTGTTTGATACTAATCATAACATTAATTAAAAAATTCTGCGGTGTTTGCCAAGCTTAAGTAAGCTCATTACAATGGCGCATTATTTTCAGCTATAGCCTCACAATTAATGAAAAACCATTCATCAAAAAAAGAACTTATGTTACTACCCATTTTATTAGTGGTTATTTTAATGTGTGTGGCGGGTCACTTTTTACTACAAGCAAATTTTCAAGACAGTAATGTGGTTGAATACATGTTAGCAGCACTGCCGTTTGCTATGTTTGGATTGGTTATTGTGGCGTTTAAAATGGCGGCTAAAAGCGAAAAGGATGAACAAAACGAGCAGGACTCTTAATCCTGCTTAGTTTTAGCTACTTATTATAATTTAAAGTATGTGATAGCCAAACCAGTCTGGCTTTATAGGCTGCGATATACCGCTGGGCGTGAGCTTAATGTTTAGCTGGCTGTCGAGTAAATCAATCGCAAAGCAATCGTCTACGTCATGTAAATCATCTTTATGAATATGGCTAAGCCCTGCTAGCAAATCGTTTTTAGCTCGCTCTTTAGCTTCATGGCTACTGCTTGCAACATACAGTGCAAAGTCGTGTTGCTCAGCCATAGAATCACTTCTGTAAGCGCCTAAATTTACAAAATAGAGTTGTTTATTTTGTTCAACGTACGTATCAACAATCTCTACTTTAAAGCCATCAATATCATTAATTGCCATGTAGCTATCCATGTGAACACTACTTCTGTCGCCTACCCATTGGCTTTTTAACTTTGTATAAGTTTGCTCGATGTTTTGCCCTACAACAAAACGAATATCATGCATTTCAATGTGGCAACCTTGAATCCGGCCACCTAAATACACCATAAATAACTGCATGCTTTTCCTTAACCTAAATTATCAACATCAATATTATGCTTTTTAATCAACTTATAAAAATCTGAGCGATTGCGCTTGGCAAGCTTAGCGCCTTCGGCTACGTTACCACCTGCCATTTTTAAAGTGTTAATTACATAGTCGCGCTCAAACTCTTTTTTAGCGTCGTTTAGTGATAATGGTTCTACGTTTGTTTCGTTACTATTTAGCGCAGCTAATACTAAGTGCTCTGAAATAACATCGCTTGGCGTTAATGCTACAACCTGCTCTACTACGTTTTGTAGTTGGCGGATATTACCTGGCCAGTCGTAACGCACAAGCGCATGCATAGCATCGCTTGCAAAGTGTTTTTCAGTTTGCTTCATGCGCTTAGCAATACTTGCACTAAAGTGCTGTGCTAATAAGCTTATATCTTCGCGGCGTTCACACAGTGGCGGTAATTTTAAATTAACTACGTTTAAGCGATAGTATAAATCTTCTCTAAATTGCTGGTTTAAAATAGCTTCAGGAAGATTTTTATGTGTTGCCGATACAATACGTACATCGATTGCTATTTCTTCTTGAAAGCCTACGGGGCGAATTGTTTTTTCTTGTAATACGCGCAGTAACTTAACCTGCAAGTTAAGTGGCATATCGCCTATCTCGTCTAAAAATAGCGTGCCGCCCTCAGCTTGTTGAAACAAGCCTTGGTGATCTTTAATTGCGCCCGTAAAAGAGCCTTTTTTATGACCAAATAATTCAGACTCTAAAAGCTCCCCTGGTACAGCGCCGCAGTTAATTGCAACGAAAGGGCCACCGCTTACATGACTATGCTGATGAATCGCCTGTGCGAGTAGCTCTTTACCTGTACCACTAGCCCCCGAAATCAATACATTAACTTGCGTTGGCCCAAGTAGTTTTACTTGCTCTAACAAGTGCAGCATTGCACCACTGCGCGTAACTATATTACTTTTAGGTGCTGCTTCATCTGCATTAACACCATGTATTTCTATCGCTTTAGCAAGGCTGTCAAATAGCTCATCTTTATCTACAGGTTTAGTTATAAATGCAAAAATGCCCTGCTTAGTTGCCTCTACGGCATCAGGAATTGAGCCATGCGCTGTCATCATAATGACAGGTAATGCAGGGTAGCGGCTTTGCAGCTGACGATGCAGTGCCATGCCATCCATTTCATCCATACGTAGGTCGGTTATTACGGCGTCAAACACTTGGCTTTTAAGTATTTGTAGTGCGGTTAAGCCGCTTTCACAGGTCGTTACTTCGTATCCTTTTGATTCGATACGAATAGCGAGCAGTTTTAATAAGCTAGCGTCGTCGTCAACGAGTAATACTTTTGCACCTTGCACTTTAGTTGCTGCCATAGTTACTGCTCCTTAGTTTCTTCTCGTAGTAAAAGCTGCTGCTCAATAGTTGCTAACGATGAGAGGGTTTCTTGCATTTTATTGTTAAGTGCTTGCTGCTCTTTTTTAGCATTTATTTGCATAGTCACTTGCTGCTTTTGAAGCCATAAATATTGCTTTATATCATCTGGCCAAAAGTAAGCTAAATCGAGTTTTAGCAACTTAGTCATTACCGTATTTGGATCATCATTTATGTTTAAGCACATAAATTTAAAAAAACGTTTAAGATCGTTTTCACCTGTAAAAATATCTTTTTTTGGCACCAATTTAAATCCGCCACACTGATTAGCGTGCCATGCAATAACTTGCTCTGCAGGCGGATAGCTAGGTTCTATTTTTGGCCTGGGTTTTGGACTAGGTTTACTGTTTTTGTCGTTCGTTATTTTGGTATCGACCACAGGTGCAGGTGTAATTGACACACGCTCTTCTTGCCCATTATTAATTTCACAACCTGATATAACCATGCTGCTACTGAGCACACATAAAATAGCGATTAAACGCAAGCGCATGTTAATTAACTCCTAGATTTTTTGTTATGGGAATTTTAATTGAAAACCGGCAACCATGCGGCTCGTTATGCTCAACAGTAAGTGTACCTCTTAGCTGTTCAACAGACTCTTTCACAATAGTTAAGCCAAGCCCACTGCCTTGCAGCGTAACATTTTTACTGTGTTTACCTTGATAAAATGCGCTGAAAATTTGAGTTTTTTCTTGCTCTTTAATACCGCACCCTTTATCAAGTACAGCAATGCAAAGTTGGTTTTGCTCAAGCGCTAAATTAATAGTAACGCTTTGCTTATCTTGTGAAAATTTTAAGCCATTTGAAATAAGCTGAATTAAAATCATCTCAATAAGCTCACTAGGTAAAGCAAGCTGTTTATTAGGTAAGTTATTTTGCCATTGCAGAGCTTGCTGACGCGCACTTAAGCGATGTTCAAAATGGCTATTAATTTTATTAATAAGATAGCTAAACTCAACTTCGCTTAGGCTGTCTTTACTGGTGCGAATCGCATTATAACTCAGCAGGCTGTCAATCATTGTACGAAGGCGCACCATAGATTGGCTAATAAGCTCAAGCACTGCTTTTTGCTCAGCAGTAATTGGGCCTACTATTTCATCAGTTAGTAAATCAGTGCCTTCGACCATTGAAGCAAGCGGCGTTTTTAGCTCATGGGTAACATGGCGTAAAAAGGTATCTTTTTGCTGCTCAAGCATATGAAGTTGCTCTTGCACCCATTGGAGTTTTTCTCCTAGCTCAACTAGCTCAGCGGAGCCTTTCACAGATATTTTTTGCTGCCAATGTCCCTGCCCTAGCTTATCAATAACCGTAGTTAACCCTTTTAGTCGCCCACTTATACGCCATAAAAAACCACCACCAACAATTAAAGTAAGCGGAATAAGTGCCACCAGCCAGTTTATAAATGAAGTTTGTAGGCTTGTAAGCTCATTTTGGTTATTGGTAATTTGCGCTTCATTTTTATCACGTAACCATAAAGTAAGCTCAGCAACTAAATCGCTCACTGGCACAAATAGCTCCGCTTGCTGTTGTTTTTTCTCAACAAGCTCTACATGCGCTGTTTGTAAGGTGGCATATAAGCGTTGCCATTGGTGGGTGTAATCTTTATCCGTGTTTACAAATTTAAGTTCATCAATACTTTGCAGGGATGATTGCCATTTATCGACAATGAGCTTATCTAACGATTCGCTTTTTAATACCCAATTTTGCCTAGTGGCGCGCTCAAGGCTGTTGAGTTCTTGTTTTAGAGTATTAAACGATTTGGTAACTTGGTAGTTGTTACTCACGATACTTTGAGTCACTGCTAATTGCTTGTTAAGCGCATTTAAAAATACAATCACCACTATAGAAAGCGGGAGTAACGAAAGCAGCATACTCATTGCAAATTGCCCAATTAAATTAGGCCGCCAGTTAAGCATTGCATGGTATTTTTTAGCTATGGTTGCTGGCATTTCGTTTAGTCCTTTTAAGTTAAGCGTTCTATTATTAAGTGCTTACCTTATACACTAGCTGAACCAGCAATTATATTTAATACGATTAACAGCCAGCGCTACAAAAACAATGTGTCGCCAAATAGAGACAACGTAAACCATTGATTTTTAAACCCTACCTTTAATCTCACTACATAGTGTTGCAAAAGGCACACAAAAATTACAATAAACCCCGTAAAAACTTCCCACCTCTTTCAAGTTAAAAATATAAGCACTTGAAAATTAACAATAATTATTTTTGGCATCATTTTTGTAGTAGGAGTAATAACTTTAATCAATAAGGAAATAATTATGAACAAACGCATTTTAGTAATTTCATCATTACTGGCTTTAGGCTTTTTAGGCGCTAACGCACACGCGATGGACGTTCACGCGACTTTTAACGAGCTTGATAAAGACAGTAACGGCACATTAAGTGAAGCCGAAGCAGGTGAAGATGCCGTTCTACACGAGAATTTTTTACAAATTGATACTAATCAAGATGGGCAATTGTCGCTAGATGAATTCAAAAAATTTATTCAATAAACTCATTTAATAAGGAACGTGATTATGAAACAACTTATAGCCGCTTTTTCATTAATGTTTTTAGCAATTAGTGCCACCGTAATTGCATCGCCAACAAACGTGCGCTTTGCCCATTTAGATAAAGATATGGATGGACAAATATCAATTGTAGAAGCTAAGGAAGACAAAGAAGTAATGAGACAATTTGCCGACTTAGATGAAGACGGTGATGAAAAAGTCTCAAAAAAAGAATTTGAAAGCTTTAAGCCTTAATGAGTAATTACTGATTAAGCTTTACTTAAGCTTGTTACAAGTAAACTGAATTTAAAAGCATTTGCCATAATCCCTGAGGGAGTGTGTAAAAGGATTTAATGTTGGGAGTTAAATTACGGCAAGTGCTTTTTTCCTTTTTACTTTATTTTAGCCACGAACTTTTAATACATCTTTTGGAAGGAAGACCATGAAGATACTTTCCCTTGTTATAAGCATTTTAATGCTATTAAGTTTTGATGCCGCGGCACTTGATGTAAAGCAACGCTTTGATCACCTAGATAGCGACAAAAGTGGCTATTTAACACACGACGAACTTGATCCCCAACCACAACTTTTAAACACCTTTGTAAAATGGGACAAAAACCAAGATAACCAAATTTCGCTAGTCGAATTTAAAAGTTATCTAACTAACAACCTTTACTAAGTGATTTATATGAAAAGTATTAGCTATATAACGCTGCTGGCGTTTAGTATTTTTAGCGCATTTAGTTTTGCCGCAAGTAACGACATTGCAAAGCAATTTAAAAAGCTAGATAGGAATAAAGACGGTTTTTTATCACGTTCAGAAACCGCTATAGACCCGGCTTTGTGGTCACGATTTTCAAGCTACGACAGTGACAAAGACGGTAAATTAGCATTAAATGAATATGGCTTATATGCAAGTAAGTAGTTTTATAGCTAGGTAAACAAACACCTAGCTTATTATATTTATATCTATTAATTACGTTCAGGCTTTATTTTTAGAACAATGCGCCAAATACTCTGCATCAGTAGGTTTTGGGCTTACCATAAAATCCATTTTGAGATAAGTTAGAACAGGTTGATTACTCGTATTTTCAGTTGTCGGTTTCCAGCGCCATAAACCCACAGCAGCTGCCGCATTATTATCAAACACGCCCTCAGGGTAAGACGAGATAACCTTATACCCTTGGGCTTTACCTTGTGAATTAATTAACGTAGCAAGCTCAACACAACCTGAAATACTTTTTTTTGCAGCTTCTATCGGATATCGCGGCTCAACTCTTTTAGCAACACCCCAATACTCACCTGCCTTACTTCGCAGTTCAGGACTCGATAAATCAATAAAACTCAGCATTTCATCGCTTACTTGTTTATCAGACGTTGAGCTACAAGCTGTTAGCATCATGCTCAAGGGGAGTAATAAATAGAGGGCTTTCATAGCATTTCCTTATTCTTAATGCTTATTTATTTATAAATATTAGTATTAATACCCATCTGATTTTACAAAGGTTCGAGCTAAAATATTACACACACCGAAAGTAACTTTAAAGTGAGGTAAATAAGTACTTTTTTTCAAACCTTGTAATTTTCTCGTTACTTGAAATGTTTCATCAGTAGGAGATTTTTTTAGTTTTTCCTGTTACTTGAAATGTTTCGCCAGCCGGACAATTTTTTAAATATTTTTTACCTACTGGTATTGAATCAATCATAAAATCAATTCTAATATGAGTAAGTATAGGTTGTTTAGTTACATTTACGGCAGTAGGCAGCCAGGCCCATGTATTTAAAGATTGAGCTGCGGCTTCATCAAATAACCCTTTAGGATATGAAGAAATTACTTTATATCCTTGCGCCTTACCCTCAGAATTAATAATAGTCATGAGTTCTACACAACCAGCAAGACCTTTTTTTGCAGCAGCTATTGGATATCGTGGTTCTGTTCTTGTGGAAATATTCCAATAGTCTTTCACCCTGTCGCGCAGTTCAACACTTGATAAATCTATATGATCGCGTATTTCAGCATTTGATACATCAGTATGGTTTAGCTTTTCTACACTTTTATCTGCAGTAGGTGTCGATCCACATGCCGCAAGTAATGAAGTTAATGGGAGTAATAAATAGAGGGCTTTCATAGCGTTTCCTTATGCTTTATTGATTGTTTTACATACTAAATAATCACATCAATTACCTATTTTGTAAACAGTTAATATAGAGAAAAACATTAAAATGAGGTCTATCAATTCATTGGTATTATAAAATCAAGTTTGTTAATGTAAGTAAATTAACAATAAAAATTAAGTAACTATGCCACTCAAAAAAATAATCAAACCACTCATACTAGCCAGCCTTTGCGCTAGTTCTAGCTACACTCTCGCACAAACAAAAGTAATTTATAACGCCAATGGTTATACCCCTTTATACAAAGGTGAAATACAGCAGTTTTCTACCCTCGTTATTAAAAATGGCAAAGTAGTTAAGCTCGGTAGCGAAACACTTAAAGATAGCTACCCAGATGCCAAGCTAATTGACGCGCACGGTAATACCTTATTACCTGGCTTAATTGATGCTCATGGGCACGTTATTGGCCTTGGCGACAATTTATCGCAACTTGACGTACGCGGCGCAACATCGGTTGATGAAGTAACAAATAAACTAAAAGTATTTGCCGATAACAAACAAGGTTGGATTATAGGGCGTGGTTGGAACCAAGAGCTTTGGGCTGATACACGCTTTCCTACAGCTAAAGATTTAGACAAAGTAGTTAGCGATCGACCTGTGGTTCTTTCGCGGGTTGATAGTCACGCCATTTGGGTTAATTCAAAAGCGCTCGAACTTGCTGGTATTACCGCCCAAACAAAAGCGCCTGAGGGCGGTGAAATAATTAAAGACGAATTTGGCAATCCTACGGGTATTTTTGTAGATAAAGCAGAATCGCTAATTACCCAGCATATGCCAGCCCCTTCAAAGCAAGATATAAGTGACTCACTAGATGCAGCAGGTAAGCATTTATTAAGTTTAGGCATTACCTCTACTCACGATGCAGGTATTGATAAAGCCACATGGGAGGTTTACAAAGAGCGCGGCGACCTTGGTAATTTACCGCTACGTATTGTGGCAATGTTAAGTGGTGCAAGCCCTGATTTAGGCGCAATGTTAAAGGCAGGCCGATACCACGACAAAAATGACTTTATGGAAATTCGCAGTGTTAAAGTTTACGCCGATGGCGCACTTGGCTCTCGCGGAGCCGCTCTGATTGAAGAATACGCAGACAGACCTGGTCACCATGGTTTAATGCTTGAAACACAAGAAAAACTCGAAGCGCTCTTTACACAAAGCTTTAAAAGCGGCTTTAGCGCAAATACCCACGCAATTGGCGATAAAGCAAATAAAGTAGTACTTGATGCTTATCAAAATGTGTTTAAAAAAACGGGCGGTATATTACTACGTAACCGAATAGAGCACGCACAAATTGTAACGCCTGAGGATATCCCTCGCTTTAAAGCGTTAAAAATAATCCCTTCAATGCAGCCAGTACATGCCACTTCTGATATGCATATGGCAGAGCAACGCTTAACTGAAAAACAATTAAGCGGTGCCTATGCTTGGCAAACATTTTTAAAGCAAGGATCGGTTGTTGCAGCAGGCTCTGATTACCCGGTAGAGCTTGCAAATCCATTTGATGGTTTGTATTCAGCCATTACACGCATGGATCATAACAAACTACCTGAAAACGGCTGGCGCGCAAGTGAAGTACTAAGCCGCGAAGATGCATTACGTGCATTTACTCTCGGTGGCGCTTATTCAGCTCATCAAGAATTTAAGGTGGGTAGTTTAGAAAAAGGTAAATGGGCCGACTTTATTTTAATTGATAAAGACTACTTTAAAGTACCTATTGACGAGATATACAAAACGAACGTACTGCAAACATGGGTAGCAGGAATAAAACGGTACGAAAAAACCAAAACAGAAAATACTATCGATAAATAAACAAAAAGGGTTAACGCAAGTTAACCCTTTTTGTTTGTGTAATAAAACATGTTTAGCTAAACATGTTTTTCACATCTTTTAGCATATCGTTGTATTCATCACTTGTGAATAATTGCATAGACGGTATTACACCTTTATCTATGTACGTTTGCAGCGCTGCTGACTTATCAGAAACCTGTAATGTTCCCTCTAAAATAGCGCCTACTCGAATAAAATCTACGTAACTAACTTTATCAGGTTTGTAACTTGGATCTGCCCAGCTTAGAGCTACATCAACAAACTCTTTAGGAAATTCCCACGCTTGCATAATCGATGAGCCAATTTTCCCACTCAGCTTTTGAATTGCGTGCGCTAAAAAGCTTGGGTTGGCAAACACTTCAGGGTGGCGCTCAGCTTCTGTTAAAATTGGTAATACACCAATATTATAAACAAGCGCAGCTAATGTAATTGAATCACGATTTAATGAAGTGTGTTTATTGTTTTTTAAGTAAAACTCCATGAGTGTTATTGAATGGCTAGCAACGGTTAATGTTTTTTGCCAAGCCTTGCCCATGTAGCCTTTAATCAGCTCATTGTTTGATACAAATAATTGCTCCATAGCCATAGCTGTTGCAATATTTTTAATTTGGCGCAACCCAATGCGAGTCACTGCTTGTTGTAAATTAGATACTTTTACAGAACGTCCCATAATCGCACTATTAGCTACTTTTATCATACGAGCTGAAAGCGCTGGGTCTTGTGAGATTACATCTGACATTTGCATTAAATTCACATCAGGGTTATCTGCAGCTTGGCGAACCTTAATCGCTACTTCAGGTAGCGTTGGTAAAACCAACGTATCGTTATTTATTCTATCGACTAGAATCGTTAATAAAGCGTTTTCTGTAGACATAAAGCTGCCGTCCTTTTGTGTTCAGCCTGTAAAGTAACTGCAAACTCAGGCAGTTAATTTTCGTATTAGTAATATAATTAGTATTGTCTAACTTACCGATAAAGTTAAGATAATTATAGAAGTTTATTTTTATTTATAATGCTTTATCGCTCATGCTTGCCTTACAACGCCAAATACTTGCTATTTACTATTTAGTTTTGCTTTAATGCACTCACAATAAGGAAGCGTTTGTACATATTTAGTCTTTTAACTAAAGCAGTACAAATTATTAAACTTACTTTTTAACAGGCAATATAATGATCTTAAATAAAATTAGCCAAGCAATTATGCTCTCTGGTGTCGTTTTTCTTAGTGCATGTTCTGAACAAGCGCCGTCTTCTACCGACAACACAGCCACAGAGCTTGCTCAAAAAAGCAGTGCACAATCAGGCCCTGAGCTTATTAATGCAAATAACCAACGTTTAGATATTTACACCGACTTTAGCTTACAAAGTGATTTATCGCACTTAAGCGACAACCAACGAGCAATGGTTGCAAAGCTTATTGATGCTTCAAAAATAATGGACGAGTTATTTTGGAAGCAATCTTTTGGCGAAAATAAAGACGCTTTTTTAGCAAAACTAAACGACGACAAAGTACGTAAATTTGCCGATATTAACTACGGTCCATGGGATCGTTTAAATGGCGATGAAGCGTTTTTATCCAGCTATAAAGAAAAACCTCTTGGCGCACAGTTTTACCCTGCCGATATAACCAAAGAAGAGTTAAACAATGCAGATGTTGAGGACAAAACAGGCCTTTACTCTGTAATTAAGCGTGATGAGCAAGGTAAGCTTTACAGCGTGCCATATTCAAAAGAATACGCTAATGAGCTTGCAAAAGCCGCTGATCTTTTACGCGAAGCAAGTAAACTTGCTGACGATAAAGAATTTGCTAATTACCTAAATCTGCGTGCTGATGCTCTACAAAAGGATGACTTCCAAGTATCTGACTTTGCTTGGATGGATATGAAAAACAACCCAGTAGATGTGGTTATTGGTCCAATTGAGACTTATGAAGATCAATTGTTTGGTTACCGCGCAGCTTATGAATCTTACGTACTTATTAAAGATTTAAAATGGAGCGAACGCTTAGCTAAGTTTGCCGCATTTTTACCTGAGCTTCAAAAAGGCTTACCCGTTGATGCTAAGTACAAACAAGAAGTACCGGGCTCTGACGCCGACCTAAATGCATATGATGTTGTTTACTACGCTGGGCATTCAAACGCGGGGAGTAAAACAATTGCAATTAACTTACCAAACGATGAGCAAGTACAGCTAGAAAAAGGAACTCGTCGCCTGCAACTTAAAAATGCGATGCGTGCTAAATTTGATAAAATTCTAGTACCAATTTCAAAGCAGTTAATTGTACCTGAGCAGCGTAAACACATTACTTTTGATGCATTTTTTGCCAATACGATGTTCCATGAAGTCGCTCACGGTTTAGGTATTAAAAATACAATCACAGGTAAAGGTACTGTTCGTCAATCATTACAAGAACACGCAAGTGCGCTTGAAGAAGGTAAAGCCGACATTTTAGGCCTGTACATGATTGAGCAATTACTTAAAAAGGGCGAAATTACAGAAGGAACTATTGAAGATTATTACACGACCTTCATGGCGGGTATATTCCGCTCAGTTCGTTTTGGAGCATCAAGTGCGCATGGTAAAGCAAATATGATCCGCTTTAACTTTTTTGCTCAAGAAGGCGCTTTTTCTAAAAATGAAGAAGGCCTGTACCGCGTTAATATGGAAAAAATGAGCATTGCAATGGCCAAGCTTTCTCGTTTAATTTTAACCTTACAAGGTGATGGCGATTACGAAAAAGTAGATCAACTAATTGCAACGCATGGCGATATAAAAGAAGAACTTGCTGAAGACTTAGAAAAACTAAGTAAAGCAAATATCCCTGTAGATGTAACGTTTAAGCAAGGTAAAGAAGTACTAGGGCTTAAGTAATTTTAGTTAAACTTAGCTAAACCCTAAAAAAGCGTTGCAGCTTAAAACTGCAGCGCTTTTTTTAACTCTGTAATTTGTACATCTGTATACGGCACAACTGGATACTTACCCCAAATTGGCGCAGGCCATGCAGCATCAGTAGTAAAGCGTGCAATATGGTGAATATGTAATTGCGGCACCATATTACCCAAAGCCGCTATGTTTAACTTATCAGGGCTAAACACATCCATTAATAATTTACTTAGCTTGGCTGACTCTTTTAAATACACAATTTGATCATCCTCAGATAAATCAATTATCTCTTTTAAGTTAGCCTGCCTAGGCACTAATACAAACCACGGATATTGGCTGNGTCGTTCAATAAAAGTACTTTACACAGTGGCCAATCGGCAAGCTCTATACAGTCGCGTTTAAGTTCTGGCGCTAGTTTAAATTCAGGGTTAGTCATTGTTATGTCCTACTTTGTCTTTAATAATCGCCACTTTATAGCATTTAGTTGCAGTTGCACACGCTTGGCTTTACCATCAAAGCAATATTTATAATAAGCTAAGGCAACCTTGTGCTAAAAAAAATAAAACACCTCTCACTAGCCCTTCCATTAATGGTTGGCGCTATTAGTGTTCAAGCAAAACCTTTATCGTTGGAGCGTATTTTTGACGATCCGAGCCTTTCAGGTAAATCACCTGTACAACTTAAATTTTCGCCTGACGGCAGCCGTGTAACTTATTTACAAGGCAAAAGCGATGACTACAACCGTTACGATTTATGGGAATACAATCTAAAAGATAACACCAACCGTGTGCTAGTTGATTCGGCAAAGTTATTTTCAGGCCCAGAAAACCTATCTGATGAAGAAAAAGCACGCCGCGAACGCCAACGTATTTTTGGTAAAGGCATATTAGAATACAAATGGTCTAAAGACGGTAAAGCACTTTTATTCCCACTTAACGGCGACCTTTACTATTACGATTTAGCCTCTGCTAAAAGTAAAAAACTAACCGACACTGAAACATTTGAAACCGATGCACGCTTTTCACCTAAAGGTAACTACGTATCGTTTATTCGAGAGCAAAACCTATTCGCTTTAGAGCTTGAGTCAGGTAAAGAAATTCAGCTTAGTAAAGATGGCGGCGGCGTAATTAAAAACGGCATGGCCGAATTTGTTGCTCAAGAAGAAATGAGCCGCATGACAGGTTACTGGTGGTCAGGTGATGAAACTAAAATTGCCTATACCCGCGTTGACGAAACCCCAGTAAAAGAAGCTATCCGTAACGAAATTTACGCTGATGAAGTTAAATTATTTAACCAGCGCTACCCGTTTACAGGTACCGATAACGTAAAAATTCAACTCGGTGTGGTTAAGCTAAATGACCAAAAAGTAGATTGGATTGATTTAGGTAAAGATGAAGACATTTATATCGCGCGTGCTAAGTGGCTAAAAGACGGCAATACACTGTCTTACCAATGGCAAAATCGCTCGCAACATAAATTAGAGCTTCGTTTTTATAACAGCGAAACTAAAGTCCAAAAAGTAGCATTAACCGAAAACAGCGAAACGTGGATTAACCTACATTTTGATCTTGAGTTTTTAAAAGACAAAAAACATTTTGTATGGGCATCTGAGCGCGACGGTTTTAAACACTTATATCTGTATCGCACAAACGGTCAACTTGTTCGTCAAATCACCTCTGGTGATTGGGCTGTTGATAGCTTAAAAGGTATTGATGAGAAAAAAGGCATTGTTTACTTTGCTGGCCGAAAAGATACACCGCTTGAAAGCCATTTATACAGCGCGCCTTTATTTAAAAAGGGCGATGCCAAACGTATCACCGAAAAAGGTCAGTACCATAATGTTGTGCTAGCAAAAGACAATAAAACCTTTATCGATAATAGCTCGTCTGATAATAAACCAAACTCAGCAGCGCTTCGTAAAGTAAACGGCGAATTTATTACATGGCTTGAAGAAAATAAGCTTGATAGTAACCATCCGCTTACTCCTTATTTAAGCGACTTAACAAAACCAGAATACGGCACAATTAAAGCCGAAGATGGCCAAGTTATGCATTACCGTTTATTTAAGCCTAGCAACATTACTGATGGCAAAAAGCACCCTGTTATTGTTAACGTATACGGCGGCCCGCATGCTCAACGAGTGACGAATAGCTGGCGCAGTAAAAACTTGTACTTTCAGTACATGGCGCAACAAGGTTACGTAATTTTTCAACTGGATAACCGTGGTTCGTACAACCGTGGTAAAAAGTTTGAAGATGCTATTTATAAAAACCTAGGCGTGGTTGAAGTTGCCGATCAAATTAAAGGCGTAGAGTTTTTACGTACACTTGATTACGTAGACCCACAACGCATCGGTGTTTATGGCCACAGCTACGGCGGNGGGTGCTCCTGTAACCGATTGGGCTCTATACGATACGCATTACACAGAGCGTTATTTAGGTCACCCTGATACGAATGCTAAAGGGTATGAAGATAGCGCAGTATTTCCATATGCTGATGGCTTAAAAGGCCCATTAATGATTTATCATGGAATGGCTGACGACAATGTGCTGTTTACGCATTCAACTAAATTGTTTAAACAACTGCAAGATAACGAAAAACAGTTTGAAATGATGACCTACCCAGGCTCTAAGCACAGCCTACGTGGTAAACAAGTGCAAACACATTTACATCAAACAATTACAAACTTCTTTAATCGTCATTTTGATGTTAAATAAGCAAGTAAAGTAATAACAGACTAAAGGCTGATTGATAAATCAGCCTTTTTTTTGCATTAATGGACGTTAAGCCTAGATTAAACTCTTTTTTTAGCTACGCTTATTCTATGCGCTAAAGCGCACACTTTTTGAGGATAAATGTATGCCTAATCTACGAAGTTTTAGTATATCCCAGCGTTTTTCACTGTTAATAGCCATAGTTATATTTGGACTAATAATACTTAGTATATCGAGCCTAACTCATCAATATAGCTCGCTAAAAGACGAGCAATACACAAAAACACAAAATGTAGTAGAAACTGCGTACAGTATAATCGAGCACTTTTATGACCTTGAGCAAAGTAATTCACTTACTCAACAACAAGCTCAATCGCAAGCACTTAATGCAATAAGAGCACTGCGCTACGACAAAACCAATTACTTTTGGATTAACAACTACCAGCCAACAATGGTTATGCATCCTATAAAACCTGCGCTTGAGGGAAAAGATTTAACCAATAACAAAGACCCTGACGGCAAAGCATTGTTTGTTGATATGGTTAATATAGTTAAACGCTCTGGCGAGGGATTTATTCCTTATAAATGGCCAAAACCAGGTAAAGAAAAACCCGTTGAAAAAATCGCATTTGTTAAAGGTTTTAATCAATGGCAATGGATTATTGGCTCAGGTGTTTATCTTGATTCAATTGACGAAGCATTTAGCGAGCAACGAAACCTTATAGTCGTCAGTGCAACAATTATGATTATTGCTGTTATTTTACTTAGTTACTTTATAGGCAAGAGCATTTTAATACCTACTCGTTTAGCAGCCGATATGATGAAAGACATTTCACAAGGTGAAGGCGATTTAACCCGTAAATTAAATGAATCCGGTAATGATGAAATATCTGAATTATCACATTCATTTAATTTATTTGTTTTAAAAATGCGAGAGTCACTTGTTCATGTAGCACAAAGTGCAAACGACGTAAGTGAGCATGCGCATACAGTTGATGATTCAAGTAGAACAAGCCACTCGTTTATTGAGCTCCAAAACGATAGCTCAACCCAAGTTGCAGCTGCCATGGAGCAAATGACTCACCAAATACATGATGTAAGCCGTAACGCCGAAGCCGCAGAGCAAGCAGCTAAAGATGCAGCACAAAACGCATCAACGGGTAAAAATGTGGTTGCGCAAACAATTACAGCAATAGAAACACTCTCAAGCAACATAGAAACAGTCAGCCGTGTAACAGAAGATTTAGCCAACGAGAGCCATAATATAGGCTCTGTACTTGATGTAATAAGAAGCATATCGGAGCAAACAAACTTACTGGCATTAAACGCAGCCATTGAGGCTGCTCGCGCAGGAGAGCATGGCCGAGGATTTGCTGTTGTTGCAGATGAAGTAAGAACACTNTAGCCAGTCGTACAGGGCAAAGTACCGACGAAATTCAAACCATGATCACTAAACTTCAAGAAGGTGCAAAAGCAGCAGTAGAAGCTGTTAAATCAAGCCAAGCACTTTCAGTTTCTACCGTAGATCAGGCGTCATCGGCCAATACTTCACTTAATGAAATAGAACGACTTGTTTCAATTATTACCGAAATGAACAGCCAAATAGCACGCGCCACAGAGCAACAAACTCAAGCTGCCGACGAGGTTAATTTGCGTATTAATGAGCTATCTCAATCAACTGAGCAATCATTAAATAATACTAAACAGCTTACCGATGCCAGTGATAATCTTAAACAAAGTAGCCAAGAGCTTTCGAGCGTAGTTAATCGTTTTAAATTAGATTAACCCTAACCCATATAATTATCGTAAAATGCAAAAGCCCTGAATTAACAGGGCTTTTTTATTACATGTAGGTTTTTAGCTTACAAACAGTAACGTGCAAACAAGCTCGTTACTGATGCAGCTGTTGGCTTGCCATGCTGCCAATCACCGCCTTCAACACCGCTTCCAGCAATGTCCATATGCACATAAGGCAAAGGTTGTGCAGAGTCGTTACCGTGCTTATCAAGCCCACCAACAATAGCCATAAACGCCATAGGGAACTGATGTCCACGCGCAGTAACAGCAGATGCTGCGTTATTGCTCGAGAGTACATCGTCAGCTAGCGTGCGTGGTTTAATAAAGTCGTAATCTTCACGGCGAGAACGCGATACTTCTGCGCCATCGGCCCACAAATCTCCAAGGTCAGCTATTTGACGTGAAACACCAGCGCTACGAGCTGGACCATTTTCAACATACGCACCGTAAGGACCCATTGCACGTGCCGCGTGACCCGTTAATGTAGCAACAGTAAACAACGTTGGGTTTATTTCACCTTTAGCTAAATCTTTCATTTCGCTAAGCAGGTCGCCCATTGCTAAGCGCCCTTCTGCATCGGTATTACCAATGCGTACACGGATACCTTCGCGGCTAGTAATAATTTCATCTGGCAC
>NZ_AUTP01000139.1:0-4814 GCF_000498075.1 Pseudoalteromonas sp. TAB23 | reverse complement strand
GTTGAGTCGGCGGCTGACGTGCCGTGAAAGCCAATTTTAATAATGTCGAGCGCGATTGCCTGGCGCACATGATTGCGATAGCGCTGATGGAAGTCGGGGAACTTTGACCACTGATCCATTTTTGCCCATGATAAATGAATGTCGCATTCTACCGGGTAGCAACGGTATTCGCGTTTGGCTAGGCCTGCTACGTCGCGCGTTTGGCGCTCTTTGGTGTCGTCGCTTTCTACACCGGCACGCCCTGTTACGCCACCGTCTACGCTCATCATTACTGATTGGCCTACGATGTCGTCTACTAGTGCGGTGTTGATTAATTGTAGAAACTCTACTGAGTCGTACGTTGCGTCGTATAGGCGCTGCTCAGTTGTTGGCTCTACGTTGAACTGTTCGTTCATTGATGCTACGCCGTAGTTGCTGGCCATGCCTGCAAGTACTGCGATAAATAATTGTTTTGTTCTGGTTTTCATTTTCGTTCCTGCGCTTTGCTAAGTTAAGTTAGGGTGCGGCAATTACAAGCAGTTGCTGTATTTGCCTTCGTCGCCTTCGTGTTCTTCGTCGGCGTTGGTTGTGTCACCCGCAGGTGTTTTTAATGCTTTGGTAAACTTTTCGTTAAGTTCGTCAAGCGCTACTTTTGTGCTTGATAGCTCTTCTTTAAGCTTTGTTAGCTCGTCTGACTCTTCGGCTGGCGGTACTGTTTCTTCTTCGTCGTCAACTTTTGTTGTTGAAAACGCATCAAGCTTTGCTGTTAGGCCGTCGAGCTTTTGGCCAAATTGCTCAAGCGGCGTGCCGAGTGCATCTTTTAATGCATTGGCTAATTGTGTTTCGTTCATGTCGGGTTCTTCCTTAGTGAATAGTCGTTTGAAAAAGGGTTTTTTAGGTGTGTCGATAGGCTCACATGACCCTAAGTCAACTGTTAATAAAGAGACTTCCGTGTCGTCTGCTTTGCTCTTACTACTGAAATGGATGCGGTCGGTGTAGCAGCTTGCTGGGTAGTCGGTAACTGCTAGGCCGGTTAGGTAAGTTTTGCCAGTGCCCATGAAGTCGCGGCTAATTTCGATGCTAAAATATACGGCTTGGTCGGCTTTGTTTAATGCTACAAACCCTTGGTTTGGTGCGAGCACGGCGTATAGGCACACTACGCCTTCTTCGTTTTCGTATGCTTCTACGCTTACTACGTCTCCCAACATGCCGGGTATATCAACATTGTGTAGGTTTTTAGCGGCCCAGCCCGACCAGTTAAATTCGTGATCGAGGTTTATGCGTGCGCCATATTTGCGGGGGTTGTAAGTTTCTACTATGTCGGCTACGTCTTGCTCGGTTATTTCGCGGCCGTCGACAGTCATGCCAACAGCGGCAATTGATAATGGTTTTGTGCGTAGTTGACCTGGCATATAAACAAACCTTTTAAATGTTTTTTAATTAAGCTTTATGCTTTAAAGTAACTGCAGTTTGCACCCTCCTTTTGCACCTTTCCAACTGTTTAACTTTTTGAAATTCCTATATTTAACTTTTAGGAATGGACAGGTTTTTAACAGACAGATTACGCGCTTTATTACTAATACACTGCCGCCATGGATTAATTAATGTGGCGCAATATGAAGGCTAACTACGGACCAGACGTACGCAAAAAAGCACAGGATTTGTATGTTGTTGATGGCTATACCTACGAGGAAATAGCTGATTTAGCAGGCATGCCAAGTGCGCGAAGTGTTAGGCGTTGGTCTGAGTCTGAGAACTGGGCTGACATGTGCCCAACGTATAATGCCGAAATGGCGTTTAGTCGCCGCATTAATTTGCTAGCCGATAAAGACAATAAAACCGATGCTGAATATAAAGAGCTAGACTTTTGCACGCGCCAGCTGTGTGCGCTTAATAAAAGCAAGCTTGCGCCTGCTCCCAAGCAACGCGCTAACAATGACGATGCTGGTGCTGGTAATAGTGGCGGCAGCGGCAAAAAGTCGAAGAAGAAAAAGAAAAATGATTGCTCTGGTATTACGCTTGAAATGCTTGACGAGCTTAAAGACAAACTTCTTTATCCCCACCAAAAACATTGGTTTGAAAACCAAGATCACCGCACCCGCTTTATTTTAAAGCCCCGACAAATTGGGGCAACTTTTTACTTTGCGTTTGAAGCGTTTTACGACGCGGTTATTAATGGCCGCAATAAAATATTTATATCGGCTANGATCAGGCCGAGGTATTTAAAGCTAATATTGTGGCGCTGGTGCGTGAGCATTTTAATGTTGAGCTGACCGGTTCACCAATGGTGCTTAATTTGGCTGGCGGCAAAACAGTTAAGCTTATTTTTAAAAGCACTAATGCGCGTACGGCACAGTCGGAAAGTGGCGACCTATATATAGACGAAGTTTTTTGGATTCCTAAATATAAGAGCTTGCGGGGCTTGGCGCAGGCTATGGCAACGCATAAGCATTTGCGCATTACTTATTTTAGTACGCCGAGTGTTACGAGCCATGAAGCGTATGACCACTGGAACGGTAAGTGGTATCGCAAAACTAAGGCGTGTAACGACCCTGAATTTGCGATTGATGTTAGCCATAAAAGCTTAAAAAATGGCAGGCTTTGCGAGGATGGCATTTGGCGACAAATGCTTACTGTGTACGACGTGGTTACCAGTGGGTTTGACCGCATTGACATTGGCGTGCTTGAAAACGAGTACAGTGTAGATGAGTTTAATAACTTGTTTATGTGCAAGTTTATTGATGATGCGCACAGTGCGTTTAACCTTAAGCAGCTTATGAACTGCGTGGGCGATTCGACCAAGTGGCCTGACTTTGATTTAGATTACGAACGCCCTTACGGGTTAAAGCCGGTGGTTATTGGCTTTGACCCTGCGCGATTTGGCGATAAGGCGAGCGTGGCTATTTTAAGTGCGCCGATGAAGTCTGGTGAAAAGTTTTTGCTGCTTGAAGCAATTGATTTAAGCGGTAATGATTTTGAAGCGATGGCAAGCGAAATAAAACTACTTACCGAAAAATACAACGTTGTGCACATTGGCGTTGATACCACTGGTATTGGTTACGGTGTGTGGGAGCTTATTACTAAATTTTACCCTAATGCCGAGCCAATACATTACAACCCTATTATTAAAAACCGCATGGTTATTAAAGCAATTAACGTTATTCAAAACCGACGCCTTGAGTTTGACCATGACGCGGTAAACATTGCTAGCTCGTTTATTAATATTCGCCGTAAAGTTGTTGGCGACCAAATTACATATGCTACTAACCGCACGGCCACTACGGGCCATGCCGATATTGCGTGGGCAATTATGCACGGCTTATTATTTGAACCCCTCGACGGTAATGCCCACAGCCGCCAAACATCTGTAGGAATTGCAGCTTAATGAAACCACGATTACAAGTAAGCAACGGCCAAGCGCCTAATTACAACCAACGAACTGCGGTGACTGATGCGTTTAGTTTTGGCGACCCCGAGCCGTGCTTAGATAACAGGCTAACAGATTACGTTGGTGTATTTAGTGACAGCAACGGCATTTATGCGCCGCCCATTAGTTTGCAGGGTTTAATTAAACTGCTGCGCGTTAATGCTCAGCACGGGCCCATTTTGTATTTTAAGCGAAACATGATTTTAAAATGGTATAAGCCTAACCCGCTTTTAAGTCATCAATCTTTAAGTAAGTTTGGCTTTGATTTGCTGTGGAGTGGCAACGCTTATTTGCAAATTATTAAAAATTCGTTTGGGCAAATTATTAAACTGCGCCACCTGCCTGCACTGACTATGCGCTATACGAGTACGCGCGGTGTGTATGCGCAATTAAGCAACCGCAGCCATGAGCCTATTTATTTTAATGCGGGCGAAATTATACATGTAAAAGAGTACGACCCGGGGCAAGGCATTTACGGTATACCGCAATATTATGGTGGCATTCAGTCGGCATTATTAAATGAAGATGCGACTTTGTTTAGGCGTCGGTATTACAAGAACGGTGCGCATATGGGTTTTATATTTTCAATGGCTGATCCTAATTTAAGCGCTGAAGATGAGACGGCATTAAAAGATGCAATACGCGATAGCAAAGGTGTGGGTAACTTTAGAAGTTTGTTTTTTAATTTTAGAAGTAATAAGGCCGATGCCGAAAAGGCGATAAACATTACACCGGTTGGTGATATATCTACCAAAGATGAATTTGAGCGGATTAAAAAAATTACGCTTAACGATATGCTAAGTATGCACCGCGCGCAAGAAGCGCTAAGCGGCCAGTCGTCTGGTGATAAAAACGGCTTTGGCGACTTAGATAAAATTACCCGTGCCTATTACAACAATGAAGTTGTGCCAATGCAGCAAGATGTTTTAGGTATTAATAATTACTTGCCTGCAGCGCAGCGCATTGAATTTAAAGAGCCTGAATATTCAGACCTTAACCCAACACCCAAGGAAGACGCATGAGCTGGATAGATATAGTTGAATTTATTAAACAGTGGGGGCAGTTGCTTATGTTGAGCTTTTTAGCGGCGGCTATACAAATGTATTTAAGCCGTAAAGTGTTTACGTTTTTTCATTATTTTATGAGTGTGTTAATTGCTGTTTTTGCCGCGTACTTGGCGGCTATGTTTTGCGAGTGGCGGCAATTTGATGAAAGCTTAAAAACGGGTGTTATTGGTGTAACTGCGTATGCGGCCCCGCACATTTTGGAGGGGATCAATAAATTTATTGAAACGTTTAGCAAAGACCCAAAGGGCTTTATTAAATTAATTAGGGGCGGCAAATAATGGGATGGTTGAAAACGTTAGTTTCTTTTATCACTGACCCAATAGCCGACTTAACCGGCGGCT
>NZ_AUTP01000138.1:0-1926 GCF_000498075.1 Pseudoalteromonas sp. TAB23 | reverse complement strand
CTGCAACAGCTGATTTTTCATCGCCGTTATCTGATTTATTTTTAACGCGGGCTAGTGCCTCTGCTACTTTTTGCTTTTCGTCAGCAGATTTAGCGGCAGGTTTACGTTTATGGCGGTTTTGACGTTCTTCTTGCTCGCGATCTAAACGCTCTTTTCGTGCATCAAAACGCTCTTTTGCTCTGTCGGCTTTAATTTTGTCAGCTTGTTGTTCTTTAATTTCAACTTTGGCTATACGGTAGTACTGTACAAGAGGGATTTCGCTTGGGCACACATATGCACAAGCACCACACTCAATACAGTCAAATAAATTATGCTCTTGTAGTTTGTCGTACTCTTTTGATTTAGCAAACCACTGCAATTGCTGTGGTAATAAAGAAGCAGGGCAGGCATCGGCACAGGCGCTACAACGTATACAGGCTTTTTCAGGGCCGGGCTCCGCAAGCTCTTTATGATCAGGCGCTAAAATACAGTTAGTTGTTTTAACTATGCCAATACGCACTGTGGGTAGCGTAAAGCCCATCATTGGGCCGCCCATTACAACACTTTGCTGCGGTACAGGTGAGAAACCTTGGCAATCAAGTAAATGCTTTATTTCAGTGCCAAGTAGTGCCCATACATTCCCAGGCTTATGAATAGTGTTACCTGTTACCGTAACTATACGTTCAATGAGTGGTTTACCTTCATAAACGGCTTGTTGTACGGCAAACAAAGTCCCGGTGTTATGCACTAAAATACCAATATCGGCAGGAATACCAATGCTAGGAACTTCACGGTTAGTAAGTAATTTAATTAATTGCTTTTCACCGCCAGATGGATAAATAGTGGGCACCGTTTGAATAATAATTTTTGAGTTATGCTCAGCTGCTTGCTTCATTGCTGCAATAGCTTCTGGCTTATTATCTTCTATACCCACAATGCACAGCGTTGGATTTAAAAGTTGCTGCATTATTTCAATGCCTTGGATAACTTCTTTAGCGTGTTCGCGCATTAAAACGTCATCGGCAGTAATATAAGGTTCGCACTCAACAGCATTTACAATTAAAAATTCGATAGGTTGCTTGGTATCTGCTTTTACATAAGTAGGAAAACCAGCACCACCCATACCGCTAATACCGGCTTGGTGAATAATATTTATCAGCTCGTCATGACTAAGCTCAGCAGGATTTTTATTTTTATTTAGAGCTACCCATTCGTCTTTGCCGTCTGGTTCAATAATAACACTTAGTTCAGGTAGGGCCGATGGGTGTGCTGATGGCATAGGTGCAATATCAGTAACCACACCAGAGCTTGGCGCATGGACAGGTACCGACCAGTTAGCGGCAGGCGCTGTAAGTGGTTGGCCTTTTAAGACGTGTTGGCCTTTTTCTACCAGTAACTTACCATTTGCGCCTATATGCTGTTTAAGCGCAACAATGAGTTTGTCGGGCAAAGGTAGGCGAGTGATACTCGCACTATTAGAGAGTGATTTTTGTTGTGGTGGGTGTATGCCGCCAGGAAATGCCCACACGGTGCCTTTTTTTATTTGTTCAAGTAACTTGTCCACTCAAACCTCTAATCTATTTGTGTAACAGGAATAGCATCTAGCTGCCATTTCCAGTTTTGTTTAGTTTCGGCTACAGGTAGCATATCAATGCAATCTACAGGGCAAGGCTCAACACATAAATCACAGCCAGTACATTCATCAATTAACACGGTATGCATTTGACGAGTTGCGCCCAAAATAGCGTCAACTGGGCAGGCTTGAATACATTTGGTACAGCCAATACATTCATCTTCGCGAATATAAGCCACCGTTTTTATAGGTTCTGCTTGCTCGCCACCGGCAAGTGGTTTTTCATCAACACCCATTAAGCCGGCAAGCTTTTTCATGGTTGATTCGCCGCCCGGTGGGCATTTATTTATTTCATCGCCATTGGCTATGGCTTC
>NZ_AUTP01000137.1:882-3679 GCF_000498075.1 Pseudoalteromonas sp. TAB23 | reverse complement strand
TGACGTGGTTTAATGGATTCGACTACCCCAGTTAAGAGATAATCAACTTAACTGGAGATCGATAATGACAAAACGTAAAAAGTATTCCAAAGAATTTAAACTTGATGCCATCGCATTAGTTGTTGAGCAAAACTACTCTCAAGCAGAAGCCTCTAGAAATTTAGGGGTAAATCCCAACATGCTTGGTCGGTGGATAAAAGAAGCTGAAAATGATGATGGGCAGGCTTTTAGAGGGAATGGTAATTTGACCCCTGAGCAAGAAGAGATCAGAGAGCTAAAAGCGCAAGTGAAACGCCTAGAAATGGAGCGTGAAATATTAAAAAAAGCGACGGTCTTCTTTGCCAAAGAAACGAAGTGAAATACTCGTTCATAACCCAATACAAGAAGACCTGGCCTGTGGCGGTAATGTGCCGAATACTGGGTGTAAAAAGTAACAATTACTATAGTTATCAAAAGCGATATTCAACTAAATCAGAGGATCCAACACATCAAGAAATGATTGATTGGGTCAAGGACATAGCGCACTTCAGTGATAATACTTACGGTGAAAGGCGTATTCAGAAAGTCTTAAATGCACTCGGTTTTCCGGTGAGCCGTCACAAAACAGCACAGTTAATGAAAGAGGCAAATGTCTGGGTGCGTTATAAAAAGAAATACAAAGTAACAACGAATAGTGACCATAACAAGCCTATTTATCCCAATGTACTTGAGCAAAACTTCAACGTTGAAGCCGCTGATCAAGCTTGGGTACAAGATATCACTTATGTTTGGACTGCAGAAGGTTGGTTATATCTGGCGGTAGTGATTGATTTATATTCGCGTAAAGTCGTTGGTTGGAGCATGGGCTCACGAATGAAAGCGCAGCTTGTCTGTGACGCACTGACTATGGCGATGTGGCAACGCCAACCCAAAGCAGGGTTGATTATCCATTCAGATCAAGGGGTTCAATATGCAAGCCATCAATATCGTAGATTGCTCAAGTCAAACGACTTCATTGGTAGCATGAGTAAGAAAGGTTGTTGCTGGGATAATGCTGTTGCAGAAAGCTTCTTCGGTAGTTTGAAGCAAGAGCGCGTGCATTGGAAAAATTACCCAACGCGTTATGAAGCTCAACAGGATGTAATGAATTACATCTGCATGTGGTACAACAGTCGTCGCTTACATTCGTACTTAAATTATCAAAGCCCAAATGACTTTGAAGAACGAACCGAAACATTAGATATGGTTTCTTAACTAGGGTGACTGAATTTAGTTGACCACGTCACACTTTTCCTTATTCGATATAAATCTAGCAATATATTTGTATCTACAAAAATCAAAGCATCCAGTTGCACAAAACTCTCCTAAAAATATAACAACTTTGTATCCGACATTTGTCGCTTTACAAACCGACAAATGTCCAAATATTACAAAGGTTCTAATTTAACCAGCTAATAAGCACTTGTAAACAACTAGTTAGCCGATATTTAAGTTTCCTTGATGTAGAAATACCCCAAAATGGTAGAGATCAGTAATATTGGACAAAAAAGTAATGAGCTATAAAAATAAGTGTAAGCGATACAATTAATAAGATAACTTGAAGTTTTCTTTAAGTTTTTACCTTCAACCTAAAACAAAAAAGCCGCTGTTCATTGCAAACAGCGGCTTTCGAATTAAGATTTACAAGCTTAAAGCTTGCTTAACTTAAACTTGATTTTTATTGTTTGCCAATCACTTCTAGTCCACCCATGTATGGGCGTAATACTTCTGGTACTACTACTGTGCCATCGGCTTGTTGGTAGTTTTCTAGGATGGCTACTAGTGTACGGCCAACGGCTAAGCCTGAACCATTTAGTGTATGTAGTAACTCTGGCTTTTTAACACCTTCACGGCGAAAACGTGCTTGCATACGACGCGCCTGAAAGTCAGCCATGTTTGAACATGATGAAATTTCGCGGTATGTGTCTTGCGCAGGTAACCATACTTCTAAATCGTATGTTTTAGCTGAACCAAAGCCCATGTCGCCCATACATAAAATTACTTTACGGTACGGAAGTTCTAGCGCTTGTAATATTTGCTCTGCGTGACCAGTTAACTCTTCAAGCGTTGCCATTGAGTCTTCTGGTTTTACAAGTTGTACAAGTTCAACTTTATCAAACTGGTGTTGACGAATTAAGCCACGTGTATCGCGACCATAACTGCCTGCTTCACTTCTAAAACACGGAGTGTGAGCAACTAAGCGAATTGGTAAATCGCTTTCGTCGTAAATTTCGTCACGGGCGCTATTTGTAAGCGGTACTTCAGCAGTAGGAATTAAGCTAAAGCCGGCTTGTTGTTCGCCGTCGTCATTTACAAGGCCTAATGTGTGGAATAAATCGCCTGCAAATTTAGGTAATTGGCTGGTGCCATAAAGGCTTGCGCTATTAACTAAGTACGGTACATACATTTCTGTGTAGCCGTTTTTGTCTGCGTGTGTATCTAGCATAAATTGCGTTAGTGCACGGTGCATACGCGCTACTTGGCCGCGCATTACGGTAAAGCGTGCGCCACTAATTTTAACGCCCATTTCAAAGTCTAAGCCGTTTAGGTCTTGGCCTACATCTACGTGGTCTTTAACTTCAAAATCGAATTTTTTAGGTGTGCCCCACGTTAAAATTTCAACGTTGTCGTCCTCGTCTATACCGGCAGGTACTGACTCGTCTGGCAAGTTTGGAATTGCTAAAGCAATGTCGTTAATTGCAGCTAATACTTCATCTTGCTCTGTTTTAGCGGCGTCTAGCTCACTGCCTAAGTTAGCCACTGCATCAAGTAGTGGCTG
>NZ_AUTP01000137.1:0-876 GCF_000498075.1 Pseudoalteromonas sp. TAB23 | reverse complement strand
CTGTGCGTCTTCGCCTTTAGCTTTGGCTTGACCAATTGCTTTTGCGCTTGCATTACGTTGACTTTGAAGTTCTTGCGTTTTTACTTGTAATGTTTTGCGTTTTTCTTCAAGTGCAGTTACCGTCGCGACATCGAGTTCGTAACCGCGAGCTGCTAAACGTGCTGCAGTTTGTTCGATGTCTTGACGTAAAAATTTAGAATCTAACATGTTAGTTTTTTAACCTTTTTGCATTACTAGCTGAAGGCCCAGCCAAGCCATAAAAATACACACCATCACGTTTAAGATGATATTGAGGGCCATTTTAATAAAGTGACCTTGTTGTAATAACAACAACGAGTCCATTGAGAATGTTGAAAAGGTGGTTAATGCACCTAAAAAGCCAATACCGATAAGGGTTTTGGCGGGGCTTGCGGTGATAATTTCTTTATCTATCAAACCGTACAAAATGCCCATTAACAATGAACCCAGAATATTAACCGTCAACGTGCCAAAAGGGAATCCCCTACCGAGGAGTTTTAGCATGCTTTCGCTAATAAAAAACCGTAAACACGCACCTGAGGCTCCGCCAAGGGCGATCATCATATAAAGTTTAATCATTTTCGTATCGTTTAAGTGGGCTTTGCGCATCGCGCTCTTTTAGGTAATCGAGTTTTTGTTTGATCTTTTGTTCAAGTCCGCGCTCGCTCGGTAAGTAATATTCTTTACCGTCCATTTCTGGTGGTAAATATTTTTCACCTGCGGCAAATGCACCCTCTTCATTATGCGCATAACGGTACTCAGCGCCATACCCTAAGTCTTTCATTAAATTAGTTGGGGCATTACGTAAATGCTCTGGCACTGGGTAACTTGGCTCGTTTTGAGCGTCTGCTTTGGCTT
>NZ_AUTP01000136.1:0-17932 GCF_000498075.1 Pseudoalteromonas sp. TAB23 | reverse complement strand
AAGCCATGAAACTCGAGAGTGAGAAGGTTTAGCATCATCACCACCAAGGCGAATATTCCCGTAAGGAGAAACAATAAGTGCTAAACAAAAGAGTACAAAGAAGTTAGCAGCCCACATAAATAGGGCATCAAAATTATTAATAATATCGGTCTTGATACTATCAAGCGCTGTTTTTGCAGTTTGTGGGTCGGTAACAAGTATGGCGATTAAAAAGATGACAATCAGGCCCGCACTAGTTCCAAAAACAGGGTTGTGTATATCAAAACCCCACTTTTGTACGTTGTCCTGACCTACGGTGTAGTCCGTATTGTCAATACTATATTTGTCATGATTTTCCTTCATGCAATACCTCTTTAGTTGTCCTAACAAGCCAAAATAAATTCGGCGTCATATCGAATTACATTAGCCTTTAAATATTAAGTAAAAAGTAATACCGTAATTATTTGAAGACTAACTAATTTGAAGAGTGATCATACAGCTAGTAGTGTATGAGTTAAATATTAAATGTAAATGAATTTGTATTTAAAACGCTGTTTATATAGCCAAATTAATGATTCTTTTATTTAAAAAGCCCTAAAATTATAAATTCAGTGAACGTTAAAATTTAGTTTGCTATTAAAAGTATTAATTTACTTAGTTAAGTAAAAAAAGATCACTTTTAAGCAACTTAATTAATGCTTAAATACTAGGGCTTGTTGATCTTTTAGGATTAAAATTTGTTCAATTTAGGAGCTGTTTAATCGATCCTAGGTTTGTAACCTAACGGTTCGATAACTGCTCCTGCGTTATTCTGCATGCTTACATGCACGTAAGAATAATTAAAAAACGAGCTGCAAAGAGCAAATTTCCCTTTAGGGCTAGTATAAATTTATAAGCTGATAAGCATCTTTAATCAAGTTGTAATATGAATATGATTTAACACAACACTAAGCTATATTTTATAAATAGATAGGCAAAGGATTAATACTATTATGCGTGAATGCGCTTTAAACAATACCAATCAAAACGAACTTGTTAAACGCTTTTGCAGCGTTAGAGGCGAAAGCCTGGCTATTATTGAACCACTCACTGTAGAAGATTGCCAATTACAAGCTATGGCAGATGCCAGCCCAAGCAAATGGCATTTAGCGCACACCACGTGGTTTTTTGAAACGTTTTTACTTAGTGTTTACTGTAAACAGTACACTGTGTTTAACTCTCACTACCGAATGCTTTTTAATTCTTACTACAATGGGATTGGAGAGCAATTTAAACGGGCAAACCGAGGTAGTTTATCTAGACCTAGTTTAGATGAAGTTTTAGCTTATAGAGAGCATGTAGATAGCTGTGTGGTTGAATTACTTAAAACTGAAGTTAGTCCACAAATTAAAGATATTATTGAACTTGGGTTACACCACGAGCAACAGCATCAAGAACTAATGCTTATGGACATCAAATATAATTTTTCAGTAAATCCGTTATTTCCGCAATATAAAACATCGCCTTTAAACAGCCAAAACAAATCAGCAGATATTAAGCCTCTCAATTTTATAAATTTTGAGCAAGGCATTATTAATATAGGTACAAATGCCGACGATGAATTTGCATATGATAACGAGCGCCCCAAACACCAAGTATTAATTCATTCATTTAACTTTGCTAATAGGTTGGTCACCAATGGTGAATATTTAGACTTTATAAATGCAGGTGGATACAGAAATCCACAGTATTGGTTAAGTGACGGTTGGGCAAGTATACAAAACAACGCTCTAACGCAACCATTATATTGGCATTGTATAGATAACGAGTGGTTTGAGTTTACACACTATGGATTAGAGCCTCTCAATTTAAATGCCCCGATCTGTCATGTTAGTTATTTTGAGGCCAGTGCCTATGCTAATTTTGTAAAGGCTCGCTTGCCTACAGAGTTCGAATGGGAATATGCAGCTAAAAATACACCTTCAACAGAGATTAATAATCACTACCTAACACCTCAGCAAGCAAAGAGTGATACTGAAATAAATCAGTTAACTGATTCGTGTTGGCAATGGACGAACAGTGCATATTTACCATACCCCGGTTTTAAGCCTATTGAAGGAGTAGCAGGGGAATACAATGGTAAATTTATGAATAACCAAATGGTGTTACGTGGTGGGTGTGTGTTTACCCCTCAAAACCATTTACGACAAACATACCGAAATTTTTATTACCCGCATCAAGCGTGGATGTGCAGCGGGATAAGACTAGCTAAGGATATAGTATGAGCCAAGTAACAGCGATTAAGCAAAGCAACATAACCGACACTGAATTTCTAAACGACGTGATAAGCGGATTAACTCAACAACAAAAAACGCTTCCGTGTAAATATTTTTATGATGATAAAGGTGCTGCATTATTTGAGCAAATAACAACATTACAAGAGTATTACGTAACACGAACTGAGCTTTCTATATTAGAGCAACATTCGCAGTCGATTGCTCAAATGCTACCTGAAAACCTCTCTATTATAGAGCCCGGCTGTGGCTCGGGTAAAAAAGTAGCCTATTTATTAGCGCATATGGCAAACGTTAAAACCTTTGTACCGTTTGAAATATCTGAGGAGATGCTCAGTTATTCACTTGCACATTTGTCACCGTTATTTCCAGATTTGGCAATTTCGCCATTATTAGGAGACTTTACACATAGCCAAATGGTTAAACAGCTAACCAAAGACACCGCTTTAGACAGTCAAACTAATTTGGTGTACTTTCCGGGGTCTACTCTTGGTAATTTTGCACCTGTAAAAGCAATTGAAATTATGAATAATTTCCATCGCTTATGTGGTTTAAATGGCTATGTGCTAATTGGCATTGATTTAGTAAAAGAGCGCCAAGTGTTACTTGATGCATATAACGATAAGTTAGGTATAACCGCCGCGTTTAATAAAAACTTACTACAACGTATTAATAACGAGTTAAATGGCACATTTAACTTAGACAATTTCAGCCACGAGTCACGCTTTAACGAGCAACATAGCCGTATCGAAATGCATTTAGTAAGTAATTGTACTCAAAGCGTGATTATAAATGATCAGCAAATAGACTTTATAGAAGGTGAAAGCATTCATACGGAAAACTCTCACAAGTACACGCTTGAGTCGTTTAAGCAGCTTGCAGCGCAAGCTAATTTAAAGTTAGAGCAAACATGGCAAGACGATAGTAACTATTTTGCCCTGTGCTTATTAAGACCGCTTTAAACGTTACTTAAGTTATGTTTAGTAAATGACAACTTTAGCATTGTTAAACTCATAGTTTAGCAATGCACCATTATTTGATTGTTGTATAAGCTTGGCTTTATTTAAACCGTACAGTCTAAATAGAAGGGGGGCAATAACAGATACCGCAGAGCCTGTAGCACTGTCTTCATTTACACCAAACTGGGGTGCAAAGTATCTAAAATGCGCTATGGCATTTTTCTTGTCTTTATTTTTTATACTAAGGGCAATTACTGCATTTTTGTGGAGTGCACACAAAGCTTTAAAATCAATGCGTATGCTTTTTAAATCGTCTTTTTCAACTGCTTTATCGAATTCTTTACTAAATTCCTTATTAAATTCTTTATTAAATAACACAACCGTATAACCGTTATTTTCGCCGGTACTGTAGGCTGCTTTTATTGCTACTGAAAACACACTTTTTAACTCACCTTCAGCTAACTCGCTTTTTTTAGGCTCTATGCTTTTTAGTAACAGCTGAGCGCGTTGTTTTTTTACTCTTATAGTAAAGCGCTCATTACTCATTGAAGTAAATGCTTCAGGGCAATAACCCAAATGGTCTATTAAAAAATTAGCGGCTGCTAAAGTACCATGTCCACAGCGTTTAATTTCACTCGTTTGATTAAACCAGCGAATTTTACAATGGCGTTTAGTTATCTCATTTTGATTTAAAAATACGGTAGCAGGGTAAGTTGATTGTGATGCAATATATTGCATTGTTTTTGATGTTAACCCATTTTTATAAATAACAATTAAAGCACTTGAGCCTTTTAAGTTATGTGCAGGGCTATAAAAAACAGATTCGGTGGAAGTGAGCTCTATAAAGCGAAGCGTAAGCCATTTAGGCTTACGCTTCGCTAAACAAAGAGTATTAACCTTTGCTTGCATATGCGTCGTTATGAACGCCGGCAGCACGACCTGATGGATCAGCATTGTTTTGGAACGATGCGTCCCATGCAAGTGCTTCAGGAGTCGAACACGCTACCGATTTACCATGCGGTACACATTTAGCTGATGCATCACCAGGGAAATGCGATTCAAAAATAGTACGGTAGTAGTAAGCTTCTTTTGAATCTGGTGTATTAATAGGGTATTTAAATTTTGCATTTGCAAGCTCTTGATCGCTTACTTGCTCGTTTACAAACTCTTTTAACGTATCAATCCAGCTGTAACCAACACCATCTGAAAACTGCTCTTTTTGACGCCATAGCACTTCATCAGGTAAGTAACCTTCAAAGCCTTCACGTAAAATGTGTTTTTCAATTTTTCCATCTTTACACATTTTAGCTTCAGGGTTGATACGCATAGCAACATCAACAAATTCTTTATCAAGAAACGGTACACGTGCTTCTACGCCCCATGCCGCCATTGATTTATTAGCACGTAAACAGTCAAACATATGCAGTTTTGATACTTTACGGTTTAGCTCTTCATGAAACTCTTGTGCGTTAGGGGCTTTATGGAAGTATAAGTAACCACCAAATAGCTCATCAGCACCTTCGCCAGATAACACCATTTTAATGCCCATAGCTTTAATTTGGCGAGCCATTAAGTACATAGGTGTAGAGGCACGAATTGTTGTTACGTCGTAGGTTTCTATGTGGTAAATCACTTCACGTAATGCATCAATACCTTCTTGAATGGTAAAAATGATAGGGTGGTGAATAGTACCAATCATGTCAGCTACTTTTTGTGCAGCCGCTAAATCAGGTGAGCCCTCAAGGCCTACTGAAAAAGAATGCAGCTTAGGCCACCATGCGTCGCTTTCGTCGTTATCTTCAATACGTTTTGCAGCAAAGCGCTGGGTAATAGCAGAGATAACCGATGAGTCTAAACCACCAGAAAGTAATACACCGTAAGGCACGTCACACATTAATTGGCGTTTAACGGCCGCTTCTAATGCATCTTTAACGTCTTGCGCTTCTGCGCTGTTATCTTTAACTGCATCAAATGTTTCCCAATCACGTTTGTAATAAGGCGTCATTTTGCCATCTTTGCTGTACAGGTAATGCCCTGGTGGAAATTCTTCAATATGCTTACAAATTGGAGAAAGTGCTTTTAGCTCAGAAGCAACGTAAAAGTTACCGTGCTCGTCGTGACCGGTGTAAAGCGGGATAATACCAATATGGTCACGGCCAATTAAGTAAGCGTCATTTTCTTCATCGTATAAACAAAATGCAAAAATGCCATTTAGATCATCTAAAAAGTCAGGCCCTTTTTGTTTATACAGCGCTAAAATAACTTCACAGTCTGATTGAGTTTGAAAAGTAAAATCAACGTCTAACTCTGCTGCAAGTTCTTTATGATTATAAATCTCGCCATTAACCGCTAAAATATTTGTTTTTTCAGGATTGTATAAAGGCTGTGCACCGCTTGATACACCAACAATAGCTAAACGCTCATGCACTAAAATAGCTTTTTCAGATGCATATACACCAGACCAATCTGGGCCACGGTGTCTAAGCAGCTTTGACATTTCAATTGCTTGGGTACGCAATTGAGTGGGATCAGATTTAATATCTAATACCCCAAAAATTGAACACATAGTAACTCCTCATTCCTATTATGTGTGCAGCAGAGCCAATTTGCTATGCTGCGAAACCTTGTTTTATCAGAAAAAATTACTCAAGTCACATAGCTTTTACGATTAATTAAGAATAATTTATGCACCAAGCTAGATGTAATCGCACCAAAGTGGTTAATGCGTGGTTCCTGCTGCTATTTTTACGTCGCTATTATTGTTCAAAGCTTGTGCAATGATAACTCTCAGGGCATTAATAACGGTTTCTTCGCTCATGCTTGGTGCGCCATTGTGGTGCACAGCTTGGCTTGGTAAATAAGGAATATGCACAAAGCCACCTTTCATTACAGCGCAGTGATCATTTATGTAATGCATAAGACCATACATAACGTGATTACACACATAAGTACCTGCTGTATTGGAAATGGAAGCAGGTATATTGCTGTTGTGCAATGCTTGTAACATGCGCTTTATTGGCAAGTTTGTAAAATAGGCATCAGGGCCATTTTTTTCTATTGGTGTATCGATAGGCTGCTTACCTGCATTGTCTTTAATGCGTGCATCGTCAACGTTTATTGCAATACGCTCAATTGATATTTCGCTGCGCCCACCAGCTTGGCCTATACATAAAACAACCGCCGGATTGTGCGACTCAATGGCGTTTATAAGCTGACTGATAGACGTATTAAATTCACAGGCAAGTTCTAGTGTGCATATTTTGTGTTTCATGATGATAGTTTCATCAAGTTTTTGCACTGCTTGCCAAGAAGGGTTTATAGCTTCGCCACCAAAAGGAGCAAAGCCAGTTATTAATACACACGGCATAGTAGAAGTTGATTTAGTCATTAAACACCAAGCTATACATTAAAATAATATTAACGGCGAGTAAGGTAACGGCCGTCGGAATTTGAACCTTTATTACATGGTACCTATTTTTTAAATCTAGGGCGTGTTGATTCTAGAATATTTTATAGGTTATTTTTAAGTGCAAGGCTCAATTGATGTAGGTGCCCGTCAAGTTTCTGCTTCGCCTTTGCTGCTTCTTCAAACGTTACATATTTAAACTCAACAGTATCTAAAGGTCTAAATTGTGCAAATTGATGTAAGTCGGCTTCAATTACAGTCCCTAAAAGCGGATAGCCCCCGGTTGTTTGACCATCGTTAAGTAGCACGATAGGTTCACCATTCGGTGGCAGTTGAATACTCCCAGGACTCACCCCTAGTGATGGCAAAGAGTGCGAATGTGCCAAATTATTTTTATGCTCAAGCCTTACGCCCATTCGGTTGCTGTTACTACTAACTTTAAATGGGGTAGATACAAAGTTGTTAAGTAAAGGCTCGCCTAACAAATTAGCATGAGGACTTGGGTGCAGTCGTATAAGCTTGCGCTGGGCGGGAGCAATTGCGCCTACTTTTATAAACTCTCCATAATAAGGAGTAATAGGTATTTCATCACCAGTGGCGAGAGCTCTACCTTCAATACCACCAAAACATGCGTTTAAATCTGTAGATTTAGAGCCCATAACTTCAGTATTTTGTATACCGCCTTTCACTGCTAAATAAGCTCTTAATCCAGCTCTACCAGTAGCAAAGCTCAGTACTTGTTTGTTTTTTACTGTGTATGTCCAACCAGGGTAAATTGCTTGTCCATCAAGGGTTGCTTGCAAATCTGCACCATGAAGCGCAATTACTGTGTCGCAGGTGAATTCCAGCTCGCACAAACCAACGGTTATTTCTAAAACGGCATCATTGTCGTTATTGTTAAGTAATCTGTTAGCAATTATTTGCGCATAAGGGTCTAAGCTGCCCGCTTTGCTTACACCTAAATGACGGTAGCCATTACGGCCAAAATCTTGAATGGTAAGTAATACACCACTTTTAAGTACTTTAATCATGAGTTGCTCCTTTATTAACTAGCGGAACAAATTCAAGCGTATCGCCTGGTTGAATTAAACAAGGTTGCTCAGAGGTCGAATCAAACAAAGCAGTATCTGTATGACCTATTATGTGCCAACCACCAGGGGTATCTGCGGGGTAAATTCCGGTTTGTGCAGCACCTATCGCAACAGAGCCTTTAGGAACTTTAATGCGTGGCTCATCACGCCTTGGCGTATGTAATTGCTCATCTAAGCCATGTAGGTAAGCAAAACCGGGCTGAAAGCCTAAAAATAAAACGTGGTACTTGGTTTTACTATGAATATTAATAACCTCATCAGCGGTTAAATTGTGATAACGAGCCACGTAATTAATATCCTCACCCTTGTATATGGTTTCGATTAAGTGATGTTGCCCTTTAAAAGTACTCGTTTTAATATCATTCCACAGCGAAGGTAGCACTTGTAACCACTTATTTAAGTGTTTATCTGATTTTAAATAGAGAGTGAGCGAGTTCATGGCTGGCACCAAATCGGTAAATTCAGCAGTGCATTTACAGTGGCTGGTTAAAGCCCAAATTTTCTTTTGAATAGAGAGTCTATCTGTAGCATCTAAATGCGATGCATCAAGTAGTAAACTACTGTTTGTTAATGCATAAATATGGGGAGCTGGCTTCATTAAATAAACCTATTTGTACAACATAATTTAAACGTAACACAGTTTTATTAATTTATTTACACCATTACGACTAAGTCGTTATGTTTAGTGTTTATTTACCCAGCTTACTTTAAGAGTGTTTTTATATTCAATTAATCGTATTTAACTTATTGAGGACTAAAACTTAATACATTTCGTACTAAATAAGTAATTAGGTTGAAATGAAAATTAAGATAAGGAGGTCTTAATTAGCACGCACTTGTTTATGAGGTACTTTATGAAACACCAGCATTTATTATATTTATCAGGCGCTGCTATTATATTTAGCGCAGGCAGCTTTGCTTTATCTATGGAAAAGGTAGAACACAGTAATGTAGAAGCCACCATGCATGTAGAAACCATTGTACTGGGGTCTGGTTGTTTTTGGGGAGCAGAAAAACGCTACGAAGCGCTTAATGGCGTTATTGATGCTGAGTCGGGTTATGCTGACGGTAATGGGTTTAAAGCAACGTACAGAAATATTACTGATCAGTCTCGTCGTTTTGACGAGAACAATTATGCTGAAGTTGTGCAAGTTATGTATAACAGCAATATAATTTCAGCAGAAGATCTCTTAAAAAACTATTTTGAAAGTCACGATCCTACGCAAAAAAATCGCCAAGGTAACGACATCGGTACGCAATATCGTTCAATTGTATTAACGACTACTGATGCACAAGCTAAAGTAGCTGAGCAAGTTAAATCGCAATATCAGCAGCTTTTAACTGATGCGAGCTACGGCAAAATCGAAACGGTTATTAAACCGCTTACAGGTTTTGTATCGGCAGAAGAATATCACCAAAATTATCTAGAAAAGAACCCTAATGGCTATTGCCCCGATCATTCTACAGGCGTAGTTTTTAATAAAACACCCGTAGAAAAAGCAGATAACAGTGCTCTACTCGCAGGTAAGCAAATAGTGGTACTTGATTCTCGTGATTACTGCCCGTACTGTGAAAAGTTTAAAAAAGCAGTCGCAAATGATTACAAAGGCACAATACCTATGACATTTCGCCATGCTGACCAACTTAATGATTTAACTATTAAGTCAGCCACGTGGGCAACGCCGACTATTTTGTTTTTAGAAAATGGCGTTGAGGTATATGGCCGTCAAGGCTATGCAACACCTGAAGAGTTTTATAAAGCATTAGGCGCTTTTAAATTAGGTAACAGTGATGCTTATAAAGTTGCATTCGATGCACGAACAGATAGACCTTATTGTAAAGAGTACAAAGAGTTTAAAAATACACCTGATGGTACTTTTGTTGATAAATTAAGTGGAGAGCCACTATTTGATACAAGCGATAGGTTTAACTCCGGTACTGGTTGGTTGTCGTTTAAGCACCCAGTAAAAAGTAGTGTAACGCAGCATGACGATAGCAGCTGGGGAATAACACGTATTGAGCTACGTTCTAAAAGTACAGGTATTCATCTTGGTCATTTATTCCCAGGAGAAGGCCCTAGAGGCACAGACCGCTACTGTATAAACGCAACAATACTCGATTTTGTACCAAGAGATAAAAGCTAAACCTTTTACTTTGTAAAGCCTGATTTTAATCAGGCTTTTTTTTGCATAAAATAAAATAGATTTATCATATATTTTGCGAACTTGTTAAAATTAAAGTGTTCAGCTACACATTAATAATATTACTTAGGTCATAAATGAATCAATTTATAAAAATAACAACGCAGTTAATGTATTTGCCTTTAGCTTTATTAATTTTTATAACTGATGCTAAGTCGGCAACGCACTATGTCGTCGGCGTAGAGAATATAGAGTATTTACCTTACTTTGATGGTAGTGGAACAAATGATGCAGACTATTATGGCTTCAGTGAAGAGTTGTTCACTTTATTTGCACTGCAGTACGATTTTGAATTTGAGTTTTACACACTGCCTATTAACCGGCTGTACAAAGAATTTGTAGAGCATCACCATGTTGATTTTAAATACCCAGATAATCCACAATGGAAACCAAGTTATAAAGCTTCCTTTGGTGATTTAAATGAAATTATTTATTCGCAGCCAACCGTTGTGACTAAAACGGGTATTGCGAGTTTAAATAAAAATATCACTATTGATGAATGCGTTAGTTTTGCAACGGTGAGAGGGTTTATGCCTCAAAGCTTTAAACCATTAATGAACAACGAAAACGTTGAGTTAATTGAAACCGCTAATGTAATGGAATTGATAGAGATGCTTTTAAAAGAGCGAGTGGAGTGTATTTACATATCTAACGATGTATTAAACTATAATATCGTTAAATACTTTAAATTAACCCGACCCGTTTATTTTCAAAACGAATTGCCGGTAGATTTACAAGCCTTTTTATTATCGTCGATTGACTACCCTGACGTGATTAAGAAATTTGATACATTCTTGCTTTCACATAAAGTGCAAATACAGGAACTGAAAAAAGAATATCAAATAAAAAATTAACTTAAAAAGCCCCGTAAGTTATAACTTACGGGGCTTTTTAAAAGGTATTAACCTGTATATAACTATATTATGTATGTGCTTAATAATAAAAGCAGTTCAAGCCAAGTCACCACCTAACTTGAACTGCTTTTCACACTGACAACATCTTCACACACAATATAAAGATTCTGTTTGCTACGCTTAAGTAGCCTTGTATTAAATATCATGTGGTTTGAGCCAAGAATAAAAACAGTTCAAGCTAAGTCACCACCTAACTTGAACCATTTTTCACACTGACAACATCTTCACACACAATATAAAGATTCTGTTTGCTACGCTTAAGTAGCTTTGTATTACATATCATGTGGTTTGAGCCTAGAATAAAAACAGTTCAAGCTAAGTCACCACCTAACTTGAACCGCTTTTCACACTGACAACATCTTCACACACAATATAAAGATTTTTTACTGCTACTTATGAGTTACTAAAACTCAAAAGGTTGCATTTGTTACTCTTAAAAACAATTTAATGTAAGTTGTTTTGAGTTGATGGAGTAACTTTAATATTTAACTTTATTTTCGACAAACGATAAAAATGAAACCAATGAGTGAAAAAAATTAAACTATAGACTTTAGTCTAATACGTAACGTTAAGCTTATGTATTTAAGTAAAAATATTATTAAAAAATTGAAATTAGATTTAAGCGAACCATTAATACAACCCGTAATTAGGTGTATTAATAAACCCGCCTAATAAAGGATTATTCTTGGATTTTTCTAAATGTACTTACAACCCACTTTGCAAATAAATCAAGCGGGTGATTAGGGGTGCTTGATTCGTGCTGCACTAAATAGTATTTATCTTTAGTGGTTAAAGGCTGTTCAAATAATTTATACAACCATTGCTCATCTAACCAGCTTTGGCTAATTGGCAGTGGAATAAGGGCAATACCCATACCTTGCTGCGCTGCACGGGCTACACCAAACATGCTATCTATTTGAATAATCTGCGAGGGAGAAAAGTCATCAATACCCGCTTTTTCAGCCCATTGGTGCCATGCCCAAGGGCGAGCTTTGTGGAGGATCAGCGGGACTTGGTTAAGCGCTTGACGATGATCGTCCCTCCATTGATCGAGCAATTTTTTATTACATGCAGGAATATATTCAAGGTTAAACAACTCTGTCGCTAATCCTTCAGTAGGTTTACCAGAGGACAATACAATAGATAAATCGCTATGACGCGTTAACTCTTTGCGTGTTTTAAGCGTGTCCATTTGCAGGTTTATATTAGGGTGCTCTGACGTCCACTCACTTAATTTAGGCATGAGTAGTTCGCTGGCAAAAAACTCAGGTAACGTAATCGTCAAATTTGTATTTTGCTGCATCTGGCTAAACTCGTTAATGGTGCCCTCTAACATTGTGATGATAGGAGACACTGCATCAAAAAAGTTTTTACCCGCTGTGGTTAAGCTGATTGAACGCGTTTTACGTTGAAAAAGTTCAATACCAAGTTGTTCTTCAAGTTGTTTTATTTGATGGCTTACCGCAGATGGCGTTAAGTACAGCTCATTAGCTGCATGCTTAAAACTTAGGCTTCTTGCGGCAAAGCAAAAAGAGCGAAGGCCACGAATAGGAGTTTGCATGTTTTCCAGAATTATTTAATTTATTGAGACGCCTTACTTAGGCAAAATTTGAACCAACTATTTAATGTTTAAATATCAGTAGGTTAAAAATAAATTTAGCGCTAGTTCACAAAAAGGGTGCAGACTATCCACAAAATAGTGCAAAGAATCTAAGCGCTTACATTTAATTTATATTTGTATTATAGATAAAATTTACTACAGATGTATGAATGACGGTAAAAATAATGGCAAAAGATAAAAAAAATCCCTCGTAAGAGGGATTTTGGGTAACTCAGCGCCATTGGCACTGGGAATGAGGTCGGTACAGGGTAAAGCGTTATTTTTAAGCTAAAGCCTAAAAAACCATTTCTGGTACTTCACCGTCAACAAGTAATTTACCTGCTGTTTTACTAATGATTTCATCAACAGTTACGCCCGGAGCGCGTTCTAATAGATGAAATGCGCCGTCTTTAACTTCTAATACGGCTAAATCTGTTACTATTTTTTTAACGCAATTAACGCCAGTAAGCGGTAAAGAGCAGGCTTCTAATAGTTTAGAATCACCATGCTTACTTGCATGGGTCATAGTAACAATAATGTTTTTCGCGCCAGCGACTAAATCCATCGCGCCACCCATGCCTTTAATCAGCTTTTTAGGGATCATCCACGATGCGATGTTGCCGTTCTGGTCAACTTCAAATGCACCCAGAACAGTTAAGTCTACATGACCACCCCGTATCATGGCAAAACTATCTGCACTATTAAATATGGCTGCACCTTTAGCTGCTGTCACGGTTTCTTTACCCGCGTTTATCATATCGGCATCTAGCTCTGCTTTAGTCGGGTACGGACCCATGCCTAAAAGACCATTTTCGGACTGTAACATAACTTCAATATCATCCGGTACATAGTTTGCGACGAGTGTCGGAATTCCTATGCCCAAATTTACGTAGTAACCGTCTTGAAGTTCTTGCGCAACGCGCATTGCAACTTGTTCACGTGATAATGCCATAATTATGCTCCTGCTTAATCTCGTGTTGTTACACGTTCAATGCGTTTTTCAAAGCTGCCTTTAATAACGCGATTTACAAAAATACCCGGGGTATGAATTTGGCTTGGTTCAAGCTCACCCGGCTCTACAATTTCTTCTACTTCGGCAACGGTAATTTTACCNGTTGCTGCCATTGGATTAAAGTTCATGGCGGTGTGTCTAAACACTAAATTACCGTAACGATCGGCTTTCCACGCTTTAACAATAGCAAATTCACCCGTTATAGACTCTTCTAAAATATATGGGCGACCATTAAATTCTTTTACGTCTTTGCCTTCTGCCACAGGAGTACCGTAACCGGTTGCCGTGTAAAATGCGGGTATACCCGCGCCACCAGCACGCATTTTTTCAGCAAGTGTACCTTGAGGTGTAAGCTCTACATCAATTTCGCCACTTAATAACTGTTGTTCGAATAGGGCGTTTTCGCCAACGTATGACGCAATCACTTTTTTAATTTGTTTGTCTTGTAATAAAATACCTAAACCAAAGTCATCAACACCACAGTTATTAGATACCACGGTTAAGTCTTTTGTTTGCATGTGCTTAATTTGTTTAATTAAGCCCTCTGGAATACCACATAAACCAAAACCTCCGGCAATAATGGTATCGCCGTCTTTTAATCCTTCCATTGCAGCTTCGTAACTAGAAACTACCTTATCAAAACCGGCCATGAGTCTCTCCTCATTGTGTGCTATTTGTTGTTAACTATCTTGAATCATCATTTTATAAGATAGCTATTTAGTGTGCAGTGCCACAGATACTTTGCTCACAGGTTGCTTACCAAGTGCTTTGGTTATCTCCCAGCCAGCGTCACTTAACCTTTGTAAATCAATTCCGTGTTCAATGCCAAGCCCTTGCAGTAAGTAAACTACATCTTCGGTGGCAACATTTCCTGACGCTCCTTTAGCATAAGGACAGCCACCAAGGCCTGCAACTGCCGCGTCAACCGTTGCTATACCTAGGCTTAAGGCTGCGTAAATATTTGTGAGCGCTTGCCCGTAAGTATCATGAAAATGCACGGCCAGCTTGGTTTTATCAATGCGTGTTAAGAGTAACTCGATTAATTGCGTTACTTTTTTAGCGGTGCCAACACCAATGGTATCGCCAAGGCTTACTTCGTAACACCCTAAATCTAATAGCTTTTGCGATACACTTAGTACTGCTTGTGGGTCAATCTCACCCTCATAGGGGCAACCTAGCACACAGCTTACATAACCACGTACGCGGATATTATTCGCTTTAGCAAACGCCATTACTTCACTAAAGCGTTCAATACTCTTATCTATTGAGCAGTTTATGTTTTTTTGACAAAACGACTCACTCGCAGCGGTAAATATAGCAAACTCTTTAATGCCAACAGTGTGCGCTGCTTGTGCACCTTTTAAGTTAGGTGTAAGGGCACTTAAATTTACATCGGGTAAATCTAGCGCTGATATTACATCCGCTGAGTCTGCCATTTGTGGTACCCATTTAGGGGAGACAAACGCGCCAGCTTCAATATCTTTTAAACCTGCGGCACTTAGGGCGTTAATAAGCGCTACTTTATCGGCTGTGCTTACTGTTTTTTCGTTTTGTAGGCCGTCTCGCGCGCCAACTTCAACAATACGTACTTTACTTGCAAAGGCACTCATTATGCACCTTCCTCTGTTGTATCTTCTACTATAGCAAGCAGAGCACCATGCGTTACTAATTCGCCTTCACCAAAACAATAGCTTTTTAAAATGCCGTCGTGTGGTGCGTTAAGCGTGTATTCCATTTTCATGGCTTCGATAATAACAACCGCATCGCCTTTGGTGATTGTGCTACCAATTTCGATTAAGTGCTTAACTACCGTGCCATTAAGTGGCGCGGCAAGTGGCAGAGCTTCGCTTTCGTGCGAACTAATATAATGTTTATCAACTAGTTCAAGCTTAGTTTGCAGTGCTTTATTCATAACAGTGACAATATTGCCAACAGTACTATTGCTCACGGTACTATTGCCAACAGTATTTACATGCGCGGTATGTTTTTCGCCGTTAATAAATACACTGCAAAGATTGTTATTTAATGTGCCTTGTAGGTTAAATACGTGCTCGTTATGCGTAATACTATAGCCCGCTGACGTTTTTATAGCGCTTAGCTGTAAATCAGCAAAAGGAACTTTAATTGCTTGCGGAGCATTGAGTGTAAAACCGCTTAGTTGTTGCCACGGGCTTGCACTGTTTGGCGCATTTTGGGTGTTAGTTAACGATTCTAAATATGCAAAAGCACCAATAAGTTGGCTTGCTTGTAATAACGATTTATCAACCGCAACTAACGAGTCGCCTTGCTCTGCAATAAAGTGTGTACTTGGCGCACCTTGTTTAAAGGTAGGGTGGCTTGCTAAGTTATGTAAAAAGCCAATGTTAGTGCTAAAACCTGCTAAATGAAATTGCTCAAGAGCGTGTTGTAAACGGCTCAGTGCTTGTTCGCGATTGTCGTCGTGCACAATAAGTTTTGCAATCATCGGATCGTAAAACGGGCTAATTTCGTCGCCTTGTGCAATGCCTGTATCAATGCGTACAAATTCGCTGTTAAGCGGTGTATGTAACGCTTCAATAGTACCCGAACACGGGATAAAGTCGTTAGCTGGATCTTCTGCGTATATACGCGCTTCAAAGCTATGACCCTGCAATTGAATATCACTTTGTGTCAGTGGCAGTGTTTGCCCACCCGCAATATTAATTTGCCAATTGACTAAATCTACACCGGTTACCATTTCGGTTACTGGGTGTTCTACTTGAAGGCGCGTATTCATTTCCATAAAGAAAAATTCATCGCCACACAGTAAAAACTCAACCGTACCTGCGCCTCTATAATTTATAGCCAGTGCACAACGTACAGCCGCTTCGCCCATTTCTTTACGTAGTTCGTCAGATAAACCGGGAGCAGGGGCTTCTTCAATTACTTTTTGATGACGACGTTGCAAAGAACAATCACGATCGCCTAAATAAACACAGTTACCGTAGTTATCTGCAAATACTTGCACTTCAACATGGCGAGGTTGGTTTACGTAGCGCTCAAGCAATACTAAATCGTTACCAAAACCGGCAATAGCTTCACGTTGCGCACCTTGTAGTGCGCTCATAAAGTCTTTTGCTTTTTCAACCACACGCATGCCCTTACCGCCGCCGCCAAAGGCGGCTTTAATTAGTACAGGGTAGCCAATTTTTTCAGCTTCACTTTGTAAAAAAGCAGGGTCTTGTTTATCGCCGTAATAACCAGGTACTAATGGCACATTAGCAGCTGCCATTATTTCTTTAGCGCGGGTTTTAGACCCCATTGCTTCAATGCTACTTGCTGGTGGCCCTACAAAAGCAATGTTGTTAGCTTCGCAGGCTTTAGCAAATTCGCTGTTTTCAGATAAAAAACCATACCCCGGGTGAATACAATCAGCGCCGCAGTCTTTGGCAACTTGCAAAATTTTGTCTGCTACTAAATACGAATCTTTACTTGGCGCAGCACCAATATGGTAAGCCTCGTCGGCCATTTTTACGTGCCGGGCATGTTTGTCTGCATCAGAATAAACCGCGACCGTGGTTAAGCCCATTTGTTTTGCGCTGCGCATTACTCGGCACGCAATTTCTCCACGATTGGCAATCAGTATTTTTTGTAATCGTTGTGTGTTCATAATCAATCCTACAGTTGCCAAGCGGGTGGGCGTTTATCAAAAAAAGCAGTTAGCCCTTCTTGGCCTTCCTCAGATACGCGAATTTTTGCAATACGCTCTGCGGTAAGCTCAATGAGTTCATCGGTTATGGGTTTATTTGCTACATCGTTAATTAATGCTTTTGCGGCTTTTACTGCAACAGGTCCGTTATCAATCAGTGTTTGCAGCATATTATCGAGCGCACAGTCTAAATTACCGGTTACTTGATGAATTAAACCAAGTTGCTTAGCAGTATGTGCATCAAACACTTCAGCCGTTAAAAAGTACCTGCGAGCAGCGCGTTCACCAATCGCTTTAATGACATACGGGCTAATAACAGCCGGAATAAGGCCAAGCTTTACTTCGCTTAAACAAAATTGCGCATCGTCTTTACTAAGGGCTATGTCGCAACAGGCAATTAAGCCCAGTGCACCACCAAAAGCAGCACCTTGCACAGCGCAAATTGTAGGGTGGGGCGAGTTTGCCAGCACCTGCATTAATTTAGCCAATTGCATCGAATCAGCCAAGTTATCTGCGTAGCTGTTATCAGCCATCGACTTCATCCAGGCTAAATCGGCACCGGCTGAAAAATGCTTACCTTCTGTTTTTAAAACCAAAGCGCGAATATCAAGCGTATTTGCATGTTCAATACACTGAATCAGCTCATGTATTACTTCGCTGTTAAATGCGTTTCTTTTTTCTGGGCGGCTTAATACAAGTACAGCCACATTAGATTTTGTTATTTGTAGTGTTACTGACATTTTGCGCTCCGGTTACATTCTAAATACGCCAAATTTCGAATCACGTTTTGGTGCGTTGTTCGCAGCCGTTAACGCAAGCCCTAATACATT
>NZ_AUTP01000135.1:987-12051 GCF_000498075.1 Pseudoalteromonas sp. TAB23 | reverse complement strand
ATTTGTTCAATCTAGGGGCGATTAAATCGCGGCGCGAGGTTTGTAACCTAGTGGGCTAAGTAAAAACCGAGCAACAAAGAGTTGATCGTCCCTAGAAAGAACCCAAAGGGCAGTGCATGTTTGGTATTTATGCTGCGTTATCGCCTATTTATGGGGAATAACCACACTACATAGGCTCTGCCTTGCCTAAAAACCAAACATACTGCTGCAAATTCACCCACCAAAGATCAACACGCCCTAATAGCGGCACTTTTGCAGATAGCTGGAACACGATATAGGTTTGCTTAACTCAAGCGAACCTATATTTTACGGCGCATTAAGTTATGAACTCAATGCTATAACTTAGCTCATATATCACATTCTTTCTGAGTAATTCGCCATTTGGCAACAAAACAGTTAATTTCAAAATATCCTTCCAAAATTTTTATAATAAATCTCAAAAAAAATGTAACTTACTGATTATAAGCAAATTAATTATTTAATAGTCGCGAATAAATCCTATGTTACTTCCATGTTTATATTCAGTTTATTTTGAAGACTAACCCAAACGCCCCCCTTATTGGCTTTTTAACAAAAGTGTGTCTTTTTAATTAAACTTAACCAATTGATTTATATCGATTTATTGTTTTTAGTTAAATGACTGTTGCTAAATAGCAACAATAACACCTCCCCAAATTAAGCTTCTCTCGTTTTATATCGTTTAACTCTTTGTTTTTGAATAACAAATAAAAAGTGGCACCGAAGTTGTAATAGCTAGAGTGTATTAAGCAAAACGTGATGAAAGCCAAAGGCCTTAATCGCAACAACCCAATGAAGGAATACTATTATGAAAACATTTCAATCAACATTAGTACTAATGGCGCTAGCTTCTTCATCAGCGGCTTTTGCAGCAACAGATTTTGATACGCTAGACGTAGATGGTAATGGCGCAATCAGCCAAGCCGAAGCATCAGTTGATGCTGAGCTTTTAAGCAAATTTGAAGAACTCGATACAAACCAAGATGGTGAGCTATCTGAAGATGAGTTTTCTAAGGCCTAAAATTAAAGCCTTAAGCAGTTTAAGCAGTTAATGCTCTGTAATGTTATCTAAATTCTGAGTTGCCAAAGACAACCTAAGTAGGCAAGGGAGCCTACTAAAAAGAATAACCAGGAAGTGACTAGAGAGCACTATAGAGCAAATTTATTTAGGACACCGCATACTTTTGAAGGATTAAATTATGAAAAAGCTACAATCAACATTTGTACTTATGGCTATTGTTTCTTCGTCAGTAGTATTTGCAAACACAGACTTTGAAACACTCGATGCAGGCGACAACGCTTTAATTAGCCAAGCTGAAGAATCGGCGCAAGTGATAGAGCAATTTGACGAGCTGAATGTTCAAAGTAGCGGTGGTCCGACAGAAAATGATTTTTTTGAATATTAATTTATAAACACTTTACTCCTAAAGGATCTTTGAAAAGGACTTCTTACCCCTAATCAGGCTCAAAGCCTAAGGAAACGATTATGAAAACATTACACAAAACTTTAGCACTTGTAGCCCTAGCTTCTTCTTCAGCGGCGTTTGCTGCGGTAGATTTTGATTCTTTTGATACTGATGGCGACGGCGTAATTAGTAAAACAGAAGCCCAAGTAAACTCGCAACTAGTACAGCTTTTTGATCAATTAGATGCAGATGGAAATGGCGAATTATCTAAAGAAGAGTTTTCGAAGGTTCAGTAACAGGCTCTATATTTAAGTTAGTCGTAAAGCCTTACCAGTCATACTCACAAAGCAGCTAAGTAATTAATACTTAGCTGCTTTTTTGTGCATTTAATTTAATATATTACTTTTTAGTCACCAAAGTAGTGCAAAACTCGAGTTTGAATATCATTAAGTTGCTGATTGTTAAGTTATTTTATTATTGGTTTTAAACTTGCAAATCTATTTATAACTTAGGTTAATGAGTATTTAAAATGGCGCGAATGAGTTATATCAGTAGTGTTGAGCGCTACCACGAATATGAGCATGTAATACACAGCTTACTTGAATCTATTTTGATGAGTATTGAGGATGGGTTAACTAAAGAACGTGATACCCGCTACCTGATTAAGCAGTACCCATTTTTAGAATTACAATATTGTTTAAATGCAGAAGGTTTGCAGCAGGGTAATAATGTCTGCTTTAAACGGGCATATAGCAAAAAACTAGGTGAAAGTGGTAATCAACAAGACTTAAGCGAGCGACCCTATTTTTTGAACGCTAAAACAAGTGATAGAGTGTGCTTTACTGATCCCTACATTTCTATAGCGACTAACCATTTATGTATATCGGCGATTAAACCAATTAATAATCAACATTACTTGGTTGTCGATGTGAGCTTAACGCAGCTTATTGAGTTTGTAATGGGTGATACTGCGCGCGCTAATATGTCGCCTTACTTTAAAGCGGGTTACGGTATTATTGTTGCGTGCTTATTTTGCTTAGTATTATTTTTACTGAATATCGTTTTTAATGATATATACGCGCTATTAACCCATGTAGATACCTCATCAGACCCACTTGAACCCTTTAGTATCATTATTTACATCACCCTAGCATTAGCAGTATTCGATTTAGGTAAAACAATACTCGAAGAAGAAATCCTTATGCATAAGGATATTTTTAGGCACTCATCTACGCGTCGCACTATTACACGGTTTATATCTACCGTGTTGATTGCTATATCAATTGAGGCGCTGTTAACTATGTTTAAAGCGGCGCTGGGGCAATCGGAATATTTAATGCCTGCAATAGCGATGATGCTTGCAGTAGTGGGGCTTTTAATTGCACTGGCTATTTATGTTTACTTAGGGGCAAAGGCCGAAACGCTATTAATGCGGGCTCGTTTAAAACAAAAATCCTCCAAGTAGGAGGATTTTTATATTACATAACTATTAATAGTTATTTATTGCTTATCTTGCGCGCGTTTAGCTTTAAAGTCAGACTCGCTCGTCCACTTTGGCCAATCGCCATTGTTTGCAAGTTGAGTGGCTATATCAACAATAAGATCTATATCTTGCTTAACACCACCTAACGACCAATCAGCAGAGTAGTCGTCTGCTTCTTTATGGTACTTATGCGCAATGTACTCAGGATCGGTATCGCCCAGGCTCATAAATAATAGACTAGGTACACCTTGCTTAGAAAGTGAGAAATGATCAGATCTAAAAAATAAGCCATTTTGCGCTCGAGGATCCATTTTAACAACACGGCCTTGTGATTTTGCAGCCTTTGCTAAATAGTTTTCCATTGTCGATAAATCTTTACCGTATTGTAAAATGTAGTCAGTGCCATCAAGCACGTTCATGCCATCAATATTTAATAGACCGACCATTTGTTTTGTAGGTACAACCGCACCCGATGCAAATTCTTCAGAACCAATTAACCCCGTTTCTTCTGCTGTAAAGTTAGCAAAAATAATTGAGCGTTTAAATGGTTTTTGCTTATTCATTTTGCTCATGATGCGTGCTATTTCAAGCGTGGCTGCAGTGCCTGAAGCGTTATCTACTGCGCCGTTATAAATCTTAGGGCCAGTATCAGTTTGTTTAGTACCAAAGTGGTCCCAGTGAGCGCTAATAACAACGTATTCGTCAGGTGATTCGCTACCTGTAATTTGTGCAACTACGTTATGCGATTTTGCATGAGATACTTCGTTTTTAAAGGCAAGGTTTGCTTTTAAGTTAAGTGGCGTCGCTTTAAAGTCATCATTTAATGCTGCTTGTTTTAAATCTTGATAGTTAAGCTTTGCGGCGTTAAACATTTTCTCAGTCGCATCAAGTGTTAGCCAGCCCATAACCGGTAATTTAGACGCGTTTAAATTGTTATCCATTAACGTGTATTTGGTGCCGGTGTTTGAACTTTCAACTACGCCCCAAGGGTATGCCGCAGGTGCAGTTTCATGAACAATAAATACAGCCTTTGCACCTTGGCGAGCCGCTTCTTCATATTTATAAGTCCAGCGACCGTAGTAGGTCATTGCATTGCCAGTAAAAAGGGCATCGTTTTGAGTAGCAAAGCCTGGATCGTTAACCAGCACAACCACTGTTTTACCAGTTACATCAATATTTTTATAGTCATTCCAGCTATATTCTGGCGCATTAATGCCATAGCCAACAAATACAACGTCAGAGCTTCTTACATCAATTAATGGCTGAAGTTGCTCGGTACGTGCGGTAAAGTCTTTACCTGATTCAAAGCTCAAATCACCTACCTTTAACTGCATATCCTGATTAGCAGTCACCATTGCCATTTTTACAGGCTGTAAGTATTTACCTTTATAAGCACCGGTTAAACCCAGCGCTTTATATTGCTCGCTTAAGTAGCCTACTGTTTTCACTTCGCCATGAGTAAGCGGGCCTCGGCCTTGAAAGTCATCAGAGGCTAGCGTTTTAATATGCTGTTTAATATTGCTAAGGCTTACACCGGCTGTATTTTCTAATGGGGTTTTCTCGCTTGCAGGCTCTGAGCAGCCAAAGAGTGCAACTAGTAAGCTTAGGCTAGCGCTTTTTATAAGAGTAGATGCCATAGTTTTCATATTGTTATTTTATTAGGCTTTCAATATAAAGGAAGCACCGCAGCGATGTCGAATTTTTATAGAGAACTTTTCATTCAATTGCAGATTGATTTTATAAGGTGTATAAATAACGAACAACCTAAGGGAGCACATAATGAGCCAATGTAAAAAAAGTGGGTATTTATTTATAGCTAGTGGCATTGCATTTTTTGCTGCTGCAATATTAGCTGAGCAGGAGACATTTTTTGTGCTGTCTGCTTCTTTTATAATATTGGGCACTATAAGTATAAAAAAAGCGGCTTAATAACCGCTTAGTTTTTTTAGCTAAATATAAAGCTTAAATACAATACTTGGCACTAAAAGCAAAAAACCAGCATTAGCTGGTTTTTTAGTATAAGTTGCAGTTAGCTTTATGCGTCTGCAAGCTTTACGCGGATCTTACTTTTATCAACAGTAGATTGGTTAAGTGCTTTAATGGCGCTTTTACTTTCTATGTCGTTTGGCATTTCTAAAAAGGCAAAGCCTTTAGATTGGCCAGTTTCTTTATCAAGTACCAAGTTGCAGGTAGTCACTTTACCGTGCTCTGCAAATAAAGTACGAAGCTCATGCTCAGTGGTAGCACGAGACAAGTTACGAACTAATAGTTTCATAATGAACCTAAATAATTATGTCAGTACTAATTATCTCAAGTAACTCAGCTTTAACCTAATTTTATTTTAAAACATATATAAATAAACGTTCTATAGGAATAATTGTTTGTATCACACTGAAAAAACATAGCTTTTATAATTTTAAATGGATTGCCATCAAATTGGTCATGTTAATTGGTAATTGAGTTGTGGTTATTTGCATAGTTAATTGGTAAGTTTATGTTTTATTAACTTACTATTAACTATAAAGCTAACAATGCCTAAATATAATCTTAAACTGCGTAATGTAATTACAACCGCACTTCTATCTTGTTTAGTTGTTGGTTGTGGCAGCTCTGGCTCTGATTCTACGGTGCAAAATAATGAAGCGATTACTTTAAAAACTCCAGCAATAATTGGTGGTAATAGCCGAGGCGAAGTTATAAGTGATAGTAATGATGCAATAACAGGCTCATTAACCATTACTGATCAACAATCCGGTGAGGCTGCTTTTATAGCACAAGAAAATAGCGCTACTAGCTATGGTTTTTTTAGCTTAAATGCTGGTGGAAATTGGTCATACACACTTGATGATTTAAACGCTTCAATAACATCTTTAAGTGAAGATGAAACACTGCAAGACACAATAACAGTAAACTCTTTAGATGGTACTGGCGCACAAATTATCATAACAATTGTTGGTGCACCAATAACTCAAGCTGATGGCTTTGAGAGCATCTCGCACGTGTTATTGCAATCAGATGGCGTAGATTCGGGACTTGACGCATACACACTTATTGAAAATGCATTCGGCGAAGGGTCAATTGAATCTCCAGATTTATACGCTGGCAATCATGAAAGTGTTGTCCATATTATCGAAGATACCGATACGATAATTGGTAGCCATTTTGTATTTTTAGCCCACCGAGATGATGACCAAGATAAAGACAAAGGTGCAAGTGACAGGCAACGCAACGAAATAAAAACCTACGATAAATCACCGCAAGAAACACTGGCGTTTGAGGGTGAGACATTTCAATACAGCTGGAAATTTAAAGTAAGTAGCGAGCTTGAGCTTACGAGTAAGTTTAGCCATTTTTTTCAAATAAAAGCCCGTAACGAGAGTAACGACAACACCAATGGTAATGACGATCAGCCTATTATCACTCTCTCAGGAGCGCAAAAAAATAGTACAGGTAATCAACTACAGGTTCGATATAGCGCAGGGTTTGATGAAAACGGCAACAGCACGGGTCTTGATAAAAACTTAATTGAAACCGACTGGTCTTTAATTACAGATGAATGGGTCGAGGTATTTGTACAAGCTACATTTAGTGAAAGTGGTAAGCTTAATATGACATTAACGCGCTTAAGCGACAACGCAGAGATATTTAATATAAGCGAGCAAAACATAGATATGTGGCGCGGCTTTAATGATGATGATTTTGCTCGTCCTAAGTGGGGAATATACCGCTCAATTGTTGAAACCGACAGCCTTCGAGTTGATGAAGAACGTGTTAGGTTTGCTGATTTTTCTATCACAAGAGGTAAGTTAGCGCAGTAAGCTATTTTATCAATTAGCATGAAAAAGCCGTTAATAATTATGCATTATTAACGGCTTTTTTTATTCTTTGATAAAAGTGGTTATTTTACTTCTTTGCCCGCTGCCTGTTGATCAGCATGGTAGCTTGAGCGTACAAACGGACCTGAAGCCGCGTGAGTAAAGCCAATTTCGTCTGCATACGCTTTTAAGCCGTCAAACTCTACTGGTGGCACGTAGCGTTTAACCGGTAAGTGATGCTTAGAAGGTTGTAGATATTGGCCTACAGTTAGCATGTCAACGTTGTGTGCACGTAAATCGCGAAGCACTTCTTCAATTTCGCTAATTTCTTCACCTAAACCTACCATTAAGCCTGATTTAGTTTTAACTTCTGGGTGAGCTTCTTTAAAGCGACGAAGTAATTCTAATGACCATTTATAGTCAGCACCTGGGCGAGCTAGTTTGTATAAACGTGGCGCAGTTTCAAGATTGTGGTTAAACACATCTGGTGGCGTCTCGATTAATATCTCTAATGCGCGGTCCATACGACCACGAAAATCAGGTACTAAAATTTCGATAGTGATAGTTGGATTATGTTTACGAATCTCGCGAATACAATCGGCAAAATGCTGTGCACCACCATCACGTAAATCATCACGGTCAACTGAAGTGATTACAACGTAGCTTAGCTTCATATCTTTAATAGTAAGTGCTAGCTTTTCAGGTTCAGTGGCATCAGGTTTTAATGGGCGACCATGGGCAACATCACAAAATGGGCAACGACGAGTACAAATAGCACCTAAAATCATAAAGGTAGCTGTACCGTGGTTAAAACATTCAGATAGGTTAGGGCACGAAGCCTCTTCACATACCGAGTGTAAGCCATGCTTACGTAGCGCTTTTTTAATGCCGTCAATGCGATCGGTTGATTTAGGTAAGCGAATTTTTAACCATTCTGGCTTACGCAACATTTCAGTTTTTTCTGTAGGTAAAACTTTTACTGGGATCAACGCCATTTTTTCTGCGTCGCGTAGTTTTACACCTGGTTCCATTTTGACTGGTTTATTCATTCGTTTTCAAACCCTTCAGTATGCTTAACCTGTGTTGCATTAAGCTTCTTGATCATGTGTTTCACCAATCCTTCACCTGCACTTTCTAGGTTTTGAGGACCATCTAATTCTTTAGTTTGCACCATATTCATGCCCGCATAACCACATGGGTTAATGCGTAAAAATGGACTTAGGTCCATGTTAACATTTAATGCTAAGCCATGAAACGAGCAACCACGACGAACCCTTAACCCAAGGGATGCAATTTTGCTGTCGTTAACGTAAACACCGGGTGCATCAGCTTTAGCATAAGCTTCAATACCATACTCGGCGAGTGATTCAATAATGCACTCTTCAAGCCATGTAACCAGTTCACGTACACCAATCTTTAAACGACGTAGATTAAATAATACATACATCATTTGCTGGCCAGGGCCGTGATAAGTTACTTGTCCGCCACGGTCAACTTTAATCACCTCAATGTCGCCAGGAGCTAGTAAGTGTTCGTCCTTACCAGCCTGACCTTGGGTGAATACACTCTCGTGCTCTACAAGCCAAATTTCATCTGGCGTATTTTCATCACGGGTGTCGGTAAAGTCCTGCATTTTTTGCCAAATTGGCATATAACGCTGACGACCCAGTTGGCGTACGATCAAAGTGTTTTCGTTCACAACAAATCCCAACTATGGCTTAAAGCATGTGGCGTACGTCATCAATATTGCTGATCACGTTGTAAATTTCTTCAATGTGTTTGCCACTAGTAACCGTTGCTACAAGGCTTACTGACTCGTAATTACCTTTGCTGCTTGGTTTTACTTTAGGGGCGTAATCGCCAGGTGCTATTGGTTGTAACTTAGCTAAAATTTGATCAGTTAAGTTTACATTAGCTAAACCCATTATTCTGAATGTAAATGGGCAAGGGTACTCTAGGTACTCATCAAATTTAGTATCTTTAACAGGTTGAACCACGACGGTGACTCCTCATACAAAAGTGTGGACTCTATGCAAGCTCGAAGCTTAATACAGATAGGCAATTAGCAGTCTTGCTTATATGGGGCGCATTCTAACATTTTTCAAGCAAAAAAAAACGCCTCACAGTGGAGACGTTTAAATTAGTTACCCACGTTAATAGGGGAGCTATAAATTACTGCATGATCTGTAAACGTAAGTAATCATAAATTTTGCTAAAGAAGCTGCCTTCTTCCACTTCTTCAAGTGTTACTAGTGGGTATTGAGCAATATCTTCGCCCTCTAGTTGTAAGAATAACGTACCTACTTTAGTACCTTTAGCAAGTGGTGCTTCAAGCGTGTTATCTAGCTCAAAGTTAGCTTTAAGGTTTTTATGCTGACCACGTGGGATAGTAATCGGTGTATCTTCTAAAATACCTAAAGATACATTTTCTTTGTTACCCATCCAAATACGTTGTTCTGCAAAGCTATCGCCTGCTTTGTACGGAGTAATTGTTTCATAAAAACGAAAACCATAGTTAAGTAGTTTTTTACTTTCTACTTTACGAGCACGTTCGCTGGTAGTACCCATAACAACAGCAATTAAACGCATATCGTTTTTAGTTGCTGAGGTAACTAGGCTGTAGCCAGCTTCTGATGTATGACCAGTTTTAATACCGTCAACATCTAAGCTTTCGTCCCACAATAATGAGTTACGGTTATATTGCTTAATGCCGTTATAAGTAAACGATTTTTGCTTATAAAGTGCATATTCATCTGGCACATCACGAATAAGTGCAGCACCAAGTGTCGCCATATCGCGAGGCGTTGTGAAGTGCTCGTCAGTATCAAGGCCGTGGCTGTTGATAAAGTGGCTGTTGCTCATACCTAATTTAGCAGCATGGGCATTCATTAAATCAGCAAATGCGCTTTCGCTTCCAGCAATATGCTCAGCCATTGCAACACATGCATCATTACCTGATTGGATAATAATACCGTGGTTAAGCTGATCAACACTAATTTGCTTACCTACTTCAATAAACATCTTTGAAGATTCTGGGAAGTTTTTAGCCCATGCTTTTTCGCTTACCGTTACCATATCGGTAGTGGCAATATTACCTGCTTTAATTTCAGTACCAATTACATAACTGGTCATCATTTTAGTTAAACTTGCAGGTGCTAGCTGTGTATCAGCTTCACCTTCAGCAATAACTTTACCTGTTGTAAAGTCGACTAAAAAATAACCTTTCGCATTAACTTGAGGTGGTGCCGGAATAATTTGGGCGCTGGCTGAAAATACGGCGGCTGTACAAACTAGGCCGCATACACCTTTGAGGATTTTATGTTTAATAGATTTCATCATACTCATTAATGGTTAAAGTTAAAGATTCGCGTTACGCCATTCTATACCCAAACTACCCCGAGATGCGAGTTTCAGTTGGAGTTAAAAACGATTTAGGCAAGGCATTGATTGCAAATAATAGTTACTCTATTGTTCAAATCAATAACGCAGTATAAATCGTTTTTAAACCAACCCTTAGGGCGTTTCACTGGAGCTTACTCTCTGTGTTGTTACTTTTTAAAAGGGATTACCATTTCTACAAAGTAACGCCTAGATATTAAGCCCCAGTGCAACGCTGAATTCTGCATCCTGGGGTAGTTTGGGTATTAGTCTTACTGAGTGTAAAGCAAGAACGCGTTTTGAAATTGATTTTGTTTTAATTTTTTTAATACTTCGTCTGCATGAGGGGTATCTTTTATTGGCCCTAAATGCAGTCTGTAAATGTCGTCTTTTTGAACGATATTTGTTGGTAATTTGTATTGCTCTCGCAATGTGCTGGCAAGCGCTTCAATATTAGCAAGTGTACTACCTGCAGCTACCTGAATATAGGTTTGACGCGCAGTTGCGCCCGCAAGCGTAACGGCTTCTAGCTTAACCTTTGCTGTACCATGGGTGTAATAGCCAAGCTTGTAAGCGGCTGCGTACGAAAGGTCAATTATTCTATCGTCATGAAACGGGCCCCGGTCGTTCACGCGTACGATTACCGATTTACCATTTGCTGTATTGGTTACTTTAACAAAGCTAGGTAGTGGCAGCGTTTTATGCGCTGCGGTCATGGCAAACATATCGTACGTTTCACCATTTGAGGTGTGATAACCATGAAACTTACGACCATACCAAGAGGCAATGCCTTCTTCACTAAAGCCTGTCTCATCAAGCATGGGCGAATAACTTTTACCAAGCACTGTATATGGGCGGCTAGCGCTGGCGCTTTTAGTTACTTCGGTAACTATAGCGTCTTGCATCTCAAGTGTAGTCGGGGCTCTAAGTGGTGCTGCATCATGGCGCATGCTATAACGGCTAC
>NZ_AUTP01000135.1:0-982 GCF_000498075.1 Pseudoalteromonas sp. TAB23 | reverse complement strand
CTACTTGAGCCGCTACTACATGCACTTAAAAGCAAAATTAATAACGTGGTAAATATAAGCTGATTAGTGTGTCGCATTATTTTAAAAGCATCCTTTTATCTGTTGCGATTGACATAATAATGCCAAATCCTGCCATTAACGTCACCATCGATGTACCACCATAACTAATCAGTGGTAAAGGTACGCCTACAACAGGTAATAAACCCGATACCATGCCTATGTTTACAAATACGTACACAAAAAAGGTGAGGGTGAGTGCGCCTGCGAGCAATTTACCAAATGCATCTTGTGCATTAACAGCAATGTATAAACCACGGCCAATAATAAATAAATAGAGACTAAGTAAAACACATACGCCAAATAAACCAAATTCTTCGCTTAAAACCGAAAATATAAAGTCGGTGTGGCGCTCTGGCAAAAATTCTAATTGCGATTGCGTACCAAGCAGCCAGCCTTTACCTTCTATACCGCCTGAGCCAATAGCAATTTTAGATTGAATAATATGATAACCCGAACCGAGCGGATCGCTCTCAGGGTCTAAAAAGGTGAGTACACGCTGCTTTTGATAATCGTGCATACCGTAGTGCCAAAATGGCCATGCGGCAAGCGCTACAATAGAGCTTAAAAAGCCGATTAAACGCCAACTTAATCCAGACAAAAACAAAACAAATATACCTGAACTTGCAATAAGTATAGCGGTACCTAAATCGGGTTGTTCTTTAATTAATAATGTAGGGAGCATTACAATCATAAAGCCAATAATTAAGTGCATTGGCCGAGGAGGTAAGTGATTTCGCCCTATATACCAAGCTACCATCATTGGGACTGCCAGCTTCATTAATTCTGCAGGTTGAAACCGTGTCACCCCTAAATCGAGCCATCGCTGTGCGCCTTTTGAGCTTACACCAAATAAAAGTACACCCACTAGCATTAATAAACCAACGCAATAAAGTGGGATCACTAAACGCTTTAATGTGGCAGG
>NZ_AUTP01000134.1:0-1818 GCF_000498075.1 Pseudoalteromonas sp. TAB23 | reverse complement strand
CGCGGAAATTGTTGGGATAATGCGCCAATGGAGCGATTTTTTAGAAGCTTTAAAACAGAATGGATGCCAAAGGTTGGATATGGGAATTTTATAGACGCTAAATATAGTGTGAGTGATTATATCAACGGATATTACAACAATGTTAGACCGCATCATTATAATGCTGGTTTAGCGCCAAATGAATCTGAGATTAGATACAAAGACTCTAAAACTGTGGCCAAATTTTATTGACCACTACAGTTAGAGCTTAAAAATAGTGCCCTGCTGTTTTCAGGCTCTAACTTTAAACGCTTAACAACAAACTCGTTATCAAGTGTTGCAAGCACTATTCGACCGGTAGTGGCTTTTAAGGATTTATCAACGACAATAATTGCGCCGTCTTGAATGTCAGGGATCATGCTATCCCCAGCAACTTTGAATAAAAAAGAACTATTTGGCCGCGCCATGAGTAATGTATCCAAGCTAATTGGTTTGGATAAACAATCTTCTGCAGGATTTGGAAAGCCTGCTGCAGCTTTAAATTCGGAGAGGGAAAATAAGCTATTGGATTTCTTAATTGAAATTGGTTGCATACCGAGTACCACTGTTTGAATACACAGTTATTCTATGGCTCGAATGTATGAGAAGCAAGTTTTGGTACATTTATTTTGGTATCGAATATTTAGTGGAATGTGCCGCATCTAGTTTTAACAATTAATTCAATTTAGAGATTAATAACGAGTCAACTTATTCAGATCCATTATTTCAATATTCGTTTAGCCTATTTACGTTTATGAGTTATAGTTAATTTTACTGTAGTTACTTGGCATTTTAGATATGGATGATAAACAAGACTGGTTTGATGAATATAATGAGTTTGTAAAATCAGCGAAGGTAAAAGGTAAATGTTCCTTTTGTAGTACGGAGATGAAGCCTGTTGATGTGGTAGGTCTAATTTTTAATAGAGATATATGCGTGTGCGATAACAAGGAGTGTCGGGAATTTTTACAGGTATGTTTAAAGCCAGGTTGCGATAATTATGCAAAATCAGGAATTCTACCACGACCTTTATGTAAATGGTGTTTAGAAGAATCGGTAGCGCCAGTTGCAAAGACTATTCTCAAGGCTGTAGGTATGGCAAGCACGGCAGCGCTTACTTTGTACGTAAAAAATAAAATGTCAGATAAATAGTTACGCGGATTCAAATCTGAAGTGCATAACGTTTAGGCGGCTTTAGCCGCCAAGTGATCCTGCATCAATTTTGCAGGCGTTTCAAATCCAAGTGTCTTCCGCGGACGATTATTAAGTTGCTCAAGTACAGGTATTACTTGCGCTGGTGTAACCGCCGTAAAATCTGTGCTCTTCGGCCAATACTGGCGTAGTAATCCATTCGTGTTTTCATTCAATCCGCGCTCCCATGAGTGATAAGGGTGAGCAAAATAAACAGGAACACTTAAAGCCTCTGTGATTTGATCGTGATAAGCGAACTCTTTTCCATTGTCAGCCGTGATGCTATGAAGCGCTGACCTATATGGCCTTAATAGTTCTATCGTCGCCGCAGTGACGGCTTGTGCTGTTTTGCCTGCCACCTGAGTTGATACAGTGAATTGGGTGACCCGCTCTACAATGGTAACAAGGGCGCCTCGATGACCTTTACCTATGACGGTATCTATTTCCCAATCTCCGATACGACCTTTCTCATCAACTATTTGTGGACGTTCTTCAATGCTAACGCGATTTTTTATTTGCCCTCGGTTTGTTTTACCATGACTGCGCTTGTGATATTTCTTACCGTGTCGGCGCAGATGTAGGTATAACTCACCACCTGCTTTTTTATCT
>NZ_AUTP01000133.1:0-44021 GCF_000498075.1 Pseudoalteromonas sp. TAB23 | reverse complement strand
CCCCCCAGCCGTTAGCTGGCACTCTGCCCTATGGAGCCCGGACTTTCCTCCCCCTGATCATTTTCGTCACAGGCAGCGATCATCTTGGCTGACTCGGCGCACAGTATACATGAGGCTAATACCAAGCGCAGTAAAATTTACTCTTTTTCTTCAATAATTGTTTTATATAAAGCGTTTTTCTTCATACCAAAGTATTCGGCTACAACGCCACAGGCCTTTTTCATTGGCATTTCACTCTCAAGAAGTGCCAGCATTTTGCGCGCTTCAGGCGGAACATCGTCTATTTGCTTTGGTTTGCCCGGAAGCATAAGCACTATTTCGCCGCGCTGCTTGGTAGGATCATCAGTTAAAAACTGTTTAAGCTCACTTACACTACCATTAAAAAATGTTTCAAAGGTTTTGGTTAGCTCTTTAGCAAACACAACTTGCTGCTCATCACCAAGGGCTAGTGCTAAATCATCAAGGCTTGCCATAATACGGTGTGTACTTTCGTACATTATGCTGGTGATACCTGAGTTAACAGCTTCGATAAAAAAGTCTTGGCGAGCTTTGCTTTTAGCTGGCGTAAAACCAATAAACTGAAAGCGGTCAGTTGGTAAGCCTGAACAACATACGGCTGTAATTGCAGCACATGCACCTGGAACAGGTGTAACATGAGCGCCTTGTTCGCGACATAGATTTACAACAGCGTAGCCTGGATCACTAATTAGCGGTGTACCAGCGTCAGATACTAAAGCAATATTTAAACCTTGATTAAGTTGATCAATAATTTGTTGTGCTTTTTGCTTTTCGTTGTGGTCGTGTAATGCAAACGTTTTTGCCTTAATTCCAAAGTGGCTAAGTAGCTTGCCGGTATGGCGAGTGTCTTCAGCAGCTATTAAGTCAACTTGCGATAATGTCGCAATGGCGCGGTGACTTAAGTCGTCATAATTGCCAATTGGGGTGGCAACAATGTAAAGAGTGCCAATTTTCTGTGAATTCTCCTCATTTAACATTGAGGTCTCCTGCGTCAGTCAGTAATATAAGCAAATCGCGTTAACGTATTGGGAAATCATTGTGCGACTTAAACTAGTTAGTCTATTAATTATATTGTCAGGGTTATCGGCGTGTAGCACAACCGAAAAACCAACTAAAAACAGCGATAACGTAAGTAACCGCACTAATGCACTGCAAAATCAGGCAACCAGTGCGCAATCTATCTATCAATTGGCGCAAAACCGCCAAGGTGCCGATAAAATACAGTTATTGTATAGCGCCCGTGATGCAGCAATTAGTGAGCAAAACTGGCCTTTATTAGAGATAATTGGGAATGAGCTTGAATTAACCGCAAGTGTTGATCAAATCCAGAACCGTCTTTATATTGCATTTGCACAAAAACAACAGAATAAAAATGATCAAGCTTTGGTTATTTTACAGTCGCTAGACGGACAACTGACTCAACCAGAGCATTTTGCTTGGCATCAGTTTTTAACGGCCAGCATTTACGCATCGCAAAATTTTCCTAAAAAAGCTGCACCCTACTTTTTTAGAGCCTCTGAAACAGCAACAAAAAATAATATAGAAATCCCTCAACTTAATCAAAATTTGTGGGATAACTTAAAGCAACTTTCTTCTTACGCGCTTGAACGTTTTAACCGTGGTTCGGTTATTCAGCAAGGGTGGGCTAACCTAGCGTTATATCATCAAGTATATGCAAGTAGTGGCATAGAGTTAGATCAAGCGATCAACAATTGGCGCAGACGCTATATTGGGCATCCGGCTTTTACTGTATTACCTGAACAAGATGAAATGCTTACTGAGCTTGCTCCTATTAATATAGAGCGCTTAGTTGTGCTGTTTCCACAATCGGGCCCTAACGAACGTTTAGGTGATGCCCTTAAAGCTGGCGTATTAGCTGCACTTGATACGCAAAATATCAACGACACTATTTTTATTGATGAAAACCTAAGTACAGAAGAAATTGCAGCGCAACTTGAAGAAATAAAGCCTGACTTTGTAATTGGTCCTCTACTTAAAGCAAATATTGATAAACTTGCCAATGCACAAACTCTTATTGATACTCCGGTACTGCATTTAAACACCTTTGATGGTGAGCGAATTTCGCTTCAGCATTATTACTTTGCACTAAACCCTGAGCACGAAGTACAACAAGCCTTAGAACACTTTTTAACTAAGGGCTATCAAAAACCTATGCTGCTTGCACCAAATAACGCAAATGGCCAACGCTTGGTTGATTACTTTAACTTACAGTGGCAACGCTATAGCGAAACCAAGCCGCAAATAGGTTTTTATAACGATAAAAAAGATATGCCTAATACAATTACCAGCTTGTTAGAAGTTGATAAATCAAAAGAGCGCATAAAAACAATTAAAGCACTATTTAAACAGGAAGTAGAAAACGAAACCCGTTCGCGTAGTGATATAGACGTTATTTATATTTTGGGTGATGCAATAGAAACACGCTTAATTAAACCTTACCTTGATGTAAACGTAAGTACATTTGCAGATCGTATTCCACTTTATGCCAGCTCTAAAAGTCATAGTAAACAAATTGACAGTACTGACAAAGGCGACTTAGACGGCCTATACTTCACTGAATTGCCGTGGATGCTCGATTCGCAAATTAAACAACATAACTTACGCCAGCAGTATGATTCGTTATGGCCAGAGCAAGTAGATATTAGCCAACGCTTATTTGCAATGGCGTACGATGCTGTATCAATATTACATGACATCAGGCAGTTAAGCGTAATGCCAGGAAATCAATATAGTGGTTTAAGCGGTAAGTTATCTGTTAATACCAGCGGCCATATAGAACGCACGCTCGACTGGGCTCAATATACAAACCGTCGCATTAAGCCTGTGCAATTAGAAACACAACGCCCTGTACCATTGTTTATGCAATCAGCGGGTGACATACAAACTATCAATTAAACTTAATTAAGGGGGCGGCATGTCGTGGTTTAAAGAGCTGTGGCACAATAGTCGCGAAAAAGGCCAGTATTATGAGCTTGAAGCGCAAAAATACTTAGTTACTCAAGGGCTAACCCCCATTGAACGTAATTATTACTGCCCCTTTGGTGAGCTTGATGTCATTATGAAAGAAGGCGATACCCTTGTATTCGTTGAGGTTAAGTTTCGCAAAAATAATGCTCGTGGCGGTGCCAACTATGCGCTTAGTCCACAAAAAAAAGCTCGATTAAAACGTAGTATTTATCATTACTTAGCAGCTAAAAATTTAACTAACCAAGCTCTAAGAATTGATTATGTAGCCATTACAGGAGAAGCATCTTCTAATATTAATTGGCTTAAAAATGTATTTTAAACGCAAATACAAAGATAAATTATTGGTAGGCTATGCAAGACACAATTAAAGAAATTTTTACAGAAAGCATTCAAGTTCAAATCGCTGCTGGTGAAGTGCTACCTAGTGCTCTTGAGTCAGCTGCATTTACTATTGCACAAAGTCTGATCAACGGAAATAAACTCATTTGCTGCGGTACTGCAAATTGCCACATGCTCGCTCAGCATATGGCGGGTGTGTTGGTTAATCATTATGAAACCGAACGTCCCTGCTTACCTGCAATTGCTCTATCGCAAGAAAACGTTAATCTGGGGCAAAGTACTCAAGTAGACGATCACGATACATTTGCTCGCCAAGTCCGCGCTTTTGCCCAACAAGGTGATTTATTGCTTGTACTGGCTATAAACGGTAACGAAAAACATGTTATTTCTGCCGTTGAAGCTGCACTAACTAAAGATATGAAGGTCATAGTTATGGTTGGTGATGATGGTGGCGAGTTGGTAGGCCTACTTGGACCTAACGATGTTGAAATTAGATCGCCATCTAAACGCCCTAGCCGCATTATCGAATCCCATTTAGTTAACTTACATTGTTTAAGCGAACTTGTTGATTTAACGCTTTTCCCTCAGGATGAAAATTATGTTTAAACGCTCTCTTATTGTTTTAGGTACTGTTGTATTACTGCAAGGCTGCGCAGCCGCTGTTGTTGCAGNGGTACAGCCAGTGCAGTAACTGCAGCGAACGATCGCCGTACTATTGGCTCTCAAATTGACGATAACAATATTGAAATAAAAGCCAGTATTGCACTTAGCGAAGTAGAACGTCTTGAAAAGTTTGCCAATATAAGCGCTGTAAGCGTCAACGGTATTGTTTTACTTGTTGGCCAAGTATCTAACGAAGAAATGAGAAGCGAAGCGCAGCGCACTATTGAGGGCGTTTCAGGTATTCGTAAGATACATAACCAAATTCGTATTGGCTCAAATACTGGCATTACTACACAAACTCACGACTCTTGGCTAACTTCTAAAGTAAAAGCCCAGCTACTAACAGCAAAAGACATTAGCAGTAATAACATTAAAGTAGTGACAGAAAATGCTGAAGTTTTTTTAATGGGCTTAGTATCTGACTCTGAGTCAACTCAAGCTGTAAATATTGCCCGCAATGTTTCTGGCGTAGAGCGTGTAATTAAAGTATTTGAATATATGTAAAGCAAAATACAGACATAAAAAAACCGCTTATTCAGCGGTTTTTTTTTGGCATTTACTTATTATTTAATAACGCGTAAATGAGAGCCTTTTTTCTTCTCAGGCTTTTCTGGTGGTGTTTCATCAATAAACTCAGCTGATGAATCAACACTTTCAAGCTCTGGCACAAAATCGTCTTCGTCCTCTAAAAACTCATCTGCGGTAAAGACTGTTCCTTCGCCATTTTCACGCGCGTATATTGCAAGCACAGCACCTAGGGGTACATACACTTGCATTGGCTGACCACCAAAGCGCGCACTGAAGCTAAGTTGGGTTAAGTCTAACGAAAACTGTGTGACCGCTGATGGACTTATGTTTAAAACAATTTGTCCGTCTTGAACAAATTGTGTTGGCACTTGTACATTTGCAAATCCAGCGTCTACCACTAAATGCGGTGTACACTCGTTATCGACTATCCAATCAAAAAAAGCACGTAATAAATAAGGACGATTAGGCGTCATTATAAACGGATCTCACGCTCAGCTTCAGTTAAAGAGGCTTGGAATGACTCACGTTCAAATAAACGGATCATGTACTCTTTAAGCTCTTTAGAACCTGCACCATTAAGCTCAATACCAAACTCTGGTAAACGCCATAATAGTGGAGCTAAATAACAGTCTACTAAGCTAAACTCTTCACTCATAAAGTAAGGTGCTTCGCTAAAAATAGGTGCTACAGCAAGCAATGCTTCTGTTAGCTCTTTACGAGCTTGAGCAGCGTCTGACGTGTTGTTACTGATTTTGTCAGCTAGGCTGTACCAATCAGTATCAATACGATGCATCATTAAGCGGCTACGACCACGCATTACCGGGTAAACAGGCATTAGTGGAGGATGAGGAAAACGTTCATCAAGGTATTCCATGATGATGTTTGCCTGGTATAAACCAAGCTCACGGTCAATCAGTGTTGGCACTGTACCGTAAGGGTTAATTTCGTGAAGTGCTTCTGGCAAGTTATCTTTTTCAGCCAAATGAATATCTACACTTACACCTTTTTCCGCAAGTACAATACGTACTTGGTGGCTATACATACAGTTAGCACCAGAAAAAAGGGTCATTACAGGGCGCTTATTGGCAGCTACGGCCATGCCTATACCTCCATTAAATAACTAAAACAGCAAAAGGGGCTTAAGCCCCTATTGCAAAATTACCTTTAAAAATGTTCAACCTAATGAACATCTCTCCAGTATTCTTTCTTAAGCATAAATGCCAAGATAAACAGGATAATTAAAAATCCTATTACCTTAATACCTAGCGCTTCCGATTCAAGACGTGAAGGTTCACCCACGTACTCAAGGAAGTTTGTTAAATCACGAGCCGCTTGGTCGTATTCATCTATGCTTAATTCGCCCGTACCATCTGTTTCAGTAGCAATAACTTTAGTCACAGTGTGACCATGCTCTTGTACTTCTTTAGTGATAGGTGTTGGTAAACCTTGTAGTTCTTGAAGAACGTGAGGCATACCTACCGATGGGAAAACAATGTTGTTAACCCCAAACGGGCGAGATTCATCTTTATAAAACGATTTTAAGTACGTGTAAATATAATCTGGTGATTTTACACGAGCAATTAGAGTTAAATCCGGCGGAGCCGCACCAAACCATTTTGCTGCATCGTCTTTTGTAATCGCGTTAGTAATATGACTACCAACTTTAGAACCGTCAAAAATCAACTGCTCTAAACCAACCTCTGTTGGGATACCGATATCACGAAAAGTACGTTCATAACGTTGATACTGCATTTGGTGACAACCAAGACAGTAGTTCATGAACAACTTTGCACCGCGTTGTAAAGATGGTTGATCAGTAAGGTCGTTGTTCGCTTCCATTAAAGGAACCGATGGACCCGCTGCCATAACCATGTTCGGCAACAAGTTTACTGATAAAGCAAATAAACCAATAATAAGCTTCTTCATCATTTCGTTAACCTCTCTGGCAATGGCTTAGTTTTTTCGTTCTTACTGTATACAAACAACAGTACGAAGAACATAAAGTAAGTCACAGTACAGATTTGAGAAATAATCGTTTTCATATCAGTTTGTGGAGTTGCACCCACCCAACCTAGAAGAACGAAAGTTACAACAAAACCTGCAATGTTCCATTTATGGAAACCACAACGGTAACGAACCGATTTAACTCTACCACGGTCTACCCAAGGTAGTAACGCAAGTACCACAATCGATGCACCCATCGCCGCAACACCGATTAACTTATCAGGGATTGCACGTAAGATTGCATAGAATGGCGTAAAGTACCAAACCGGGAAAATATGCTCAGGTGTTTTAAGTGGGTTAGCTGCCTCGAAGTTTGGACCTTCTAAAAAGAAGCCATTCATCGCTGGCATAAAGAAAACAACCCAACAGAACAATATTAAGAAACCAACCACACCCACAATATCTTTAACTGTGTAGTAAGGGTGGAACGGTATCGCATCAACAATATCTTTCTTGTCAGTGTAATACTCATGAAATTTAAATTTAGGCTTATCTTCTTCAGCTACTGAGCCTTTCTTACGTTTAATCTCAATACCTTCAGGGTTATTTGAACCCACTTCGTGTAGAGCAACAATGTGTAAGAAAACTAAGATTACAATAACCAGTGGTAGTGCAATTACATGTAATGCAAAGAAGCGGTTAAGCGTTGCACCTGATATTACATAGTCACCACGGATCCAAAGTGTTAAGTCATCACCAATAACCGGAATAGCCCCGAATAAGGAGATGATTACCTGTGCACCCCAGAACGACATTTGCCCCCATGGTAATAAATACCCCATGAATGCTTCAGCCATTAGCGCTAAGAAAATAAACATACCAAATAACCACAGTAACTCACGTGGTTTTTGATAAGAACCGTAGATCATGCCACGGAACATATGCATATATACAACGATGAAAAACGCTGATGCACCGGTTGAGTGCAAGTAACGTAATAACCAGCCATATTCTACATCACGCATGATGTATTCTACTGAAGCGAATGCGCCTTCAGAAGACGGAACAAAGTTCATCGTTAACCAAATACCTGTTAGGATTTGGTTTACTAGTACCAACATGGCTAATGAGCCAAAAAAGTACCAGAAGTTAAAGTTTTTAGGTGCTGGATACTGTGCAATATGCATGTTCCAAACACGTGTCATTGGGATACGGTCGTCTATCCAACCAATAATCTTACCAAACATTAGGCTGCCCCTTTTTCTTCGCCCACTAAAATAGTGGTCTCATCAAGAAAAGTATAAGGTGGTATCTCTAAGTTTAATGGAGCAGGTACCGATTGAAATACACGGCCAGCCATATCAAATTTAGAACCATGACATGGGCAATAGAAGCCATCATCGGTTCCTTCAACTTTCTCACTAAAGTTACCTTGGAAAAAGCCAGGTGAACACCCTAAATGCGTACAAATACCTACAGCCAGAAAGATTTCTGGACGTAATGAACGGTAATCATTTGTTGATGATTCTAATTGTTGTGGCTCTTGCGAATGCGGATCACGAAGTTGACCTTCATGTTCTTTCATTTGCTCAAGCATTTTTGGGGTCCGTGATACAACCCATACAGGTTTACCACGCCACTCGACACGTATTAATTGTCCCGGTTCAAGTTTGCTGATATCTACTTCTACAGGCGCACCCGCAGATTTAGCTCGCTCACTTGGATTCCAAGACGCAATAAAAGGAACAGCAGCCCCAGCNCCACCTACAACAGAGGTAGCTATGGTTAAAAAGCGACGTCGGCCATTGTCTACAGGCGCATTGCTCATCCACTTATCTCCACTATGATTCTCAACACTTGCTATATTGAGAACATCAGTTACAGCAGGTTAATTATTCGAATTTTTAAAATAGAAGCGATCATAATTAAAACCCTTGATTAAAACAAGGTTATTCAAAGCCCTATGCTCGAATAAAACTAACTTGATCAAAATTTGATTAAGTAAGCTCGAGAATAAAGCCGAACGACTATAATAACGCTTCTGTAAAAACAATATACTGACCAAGATCAACACCACTAAGAGGAAACAGTAAAAACTGTACATAGTGCGGTTAAACTCACTCATTTTACTTCAATGCCAATTGTAGCAAAAAATTCCACCAATTAACTGATGGATTTAAACTAATTACGATAATTATTTAACTTTTTTGCAGCTATCTGAGTGTTTTTTAACTTTCGTTTGATTAATACGCAGTTATTAATCAATTTGATCATCATTAATTGCTGCAATCACCCAGTATCACCGTCGATATAAATAACTTTATATTAAGTTGCAAATGTAAAAATTTTGATTTGAAAACAAAAAACCCAGCATAAGCTGGGTTTTTGAATTCTTGATAACGTATAGATTAACGTTTTGAGAACTGTGGACGCTTACGCGCTTTCTTAAGACCCACTTTCTTACGTTCAACTTTACGTGCATCACGTGTAACAAAACCTGCTTTACGAAGTTGTGAACGTAATGATTCGTCAAACTCCATAAGTGCACGAGTGATACCATGACGGATAGCACCAGCTTGACCAGTTGTACCACCACCAGAAACGGTGATGTAAAGGTCAAATTTTTCAGTCATATCAACTAGCTCAAGAGCTTGATGAACAACCATGCGTGCTGTTTCGCGACCAAAATACTCTTCTAGAGAGCGTTTGTTGATTACGATGTTACCAGTGCCTGGGCGTAAGAATACGCGAGCACTTGAACTTTTACGACGACCTGTACCGTAGTATTGATTTGCCATGATGGTGCTCCTTAAATGTCTAGAACCTGAGGCTGTTGTGCAGCATGGTTGTGCTCAGTACCTGTGTAAACTTTAAGTTTACGGTACATAGCGCGGCCTAAAGGACCACGTGGCAACATGCCCTTAACAGCCTTCTCGATGATCATTTCAGGCTTTGCAGCTTGAAGTTTATCAAAAGTAGTAGACTTAAGACCACCTGGAAAACCAGAGTGTGAATAGTACACTTTGTTTTTGAATTTGTTACCAGTTACAGTAACTTTTTCAGCGTTGATAACGATGATATAATCACCAGTATCTACGTGCGGTGTATATTCAACTTTATGCTTACCGCGTAGGCGATGAGCGATTTCAGTAGCGATGCGACCTAAAGTTTTACCTTCAGCGTCAACTACGTACCAGTCACGTTTTACTGTTTCTGGTTTAGCAACAAACGTTTTCATTTATAAAAATCCAATGTTTTTCAATTAAAACCACAAGTAGTTAATATTAACTACTGCTCTAAGTTTGCTATAACCCCTTCGAGTTTTAGACTTTTGCGCCGCTCACAAGTGGCTAGACTATATGAGGGCATAGAACGCAACGTGGCAGACGCGGGAGTATACCAGCACTTAAAACACATTGCTACTCGCCGGTTGTTTTTTCCACAAGAAATTTTAGAAATAAGAAGTACTATATATGCACCTCTTATTTTTAATGGCTAACCTATTACACTTTTACCTACTAATTTAAACCAAATGCTCTCTAGCTAAATACTCTAGAGACTGCATTTCTTGCAAACGGCTTATACAGCGCTTAAATTCAAAGTTTAAATTACCTTGGGTATAAAGTTCGGTAATAGGTTTTTCAGCCGATATAATTAAAGTTACATGGCGCTCGTAAAATTCATCCACTAAAGCAATAAAGCGTCTAGCGGCATCATCATTAGTTTGCCCAAGCTGTTTTACGTTAGAAATAATCACCGTATTATATAAGCGGCTAATCTCCATGTAATCAACCTGACTACGCGCTGTTTCGCATAATTCACTAAACTCAAACATCACCACGCATTTAGCTACTTTTCGCGTTTTGATTAAACGACCTTCTATCTCTATCGGCTCATCTAATTGTCCAGGCTCTGACGATAGCTTATCGAAGTATTCAAATAGGTTTTTATCCGCTTCTTTATCTAACGGACTATGAAAAATTTCGGCTTGCTCTAAGGTACGCAACCGATAATCAATACCTGAGTCTACATTAACTATTTCTGTATTGAGCTTAACCAGTTCTATAGCAGGGACAAAGCGGGCACGCTGCAAGCCATTTCTGTAAAGCTCATCAGGCACTATATTAGATGTAGCAACAAGTACTATACCCCGTGCAAATAGCGCTTCCATTAAGCCACCTAGCAACATAGCATCGGTAATGTCTTGAACGAAAAACTCATCAAAACAAATTATGTCTGTTTCAGCTTTGAAAGTGTCGGCTATTTTTTCTAATGGATTAGCCGTATTGTTTAGCTTTTTAAGCTCATTATGCACTCGGTGCATAAATCGATGAAAGTGCACGCGCATTTTACGTGTGCCCGGTAGTGATTCGTAAAAAGTGTCAACTAAATAAGTTTTACCACGCCCTACTCCACCCCAAAAGTACAAACCTTTTATAGGCGCAGGTTCATCTTTACTAAATAACTTAGCAAAAAAACCTTTTTGTTTTGGCTTTGCCTGAGTTAGGTCATCGTATAGACGTTGTAAATGGCGCACAGCATTTTCTTGTGCTGCGTCGTGTACAAAGTCATCTCGCTTTAAGTCTTGTTGGTATGTTTGCCAAGGAGTCATATCTATTTACAGTTAAAACACAGTTTAATTTGCAAAGCATATTAACACGCATCATAACTCGGGGTATATTACACTTAGTATGATTTATAATTGAATCGGCATTCGTTAGTTATTTTCCCAAAGGGGTAGTTTTTATGGGCACAGTTATGTGGGTAGGTTTAATTGTTATTGCTGCTGTTGTAGCATTTTTTATTGGCGCATTTGTTACTAAAAAACAATTCAAACAAGATGAATTAAAAGAGCAGGCAGAGCAAGCTGAAAATGCGTTAGAGCAGTATCGTCAAGATGTCGCTGATCATTTAGCGAATACTGGCAAGCTCGTAAATAAAATGAAAGAAAACTATGACCAACTGCTTAGTCACGTTGAAGAAACAAACCAACTTCTTTTAGAAGATAGAAATAAAGCACCAGCAGAACCTTATTTTTCTAAAGAAACAACAGAACAACTACAAGCGTCTTTAAAAGAACGTCGTTCAGATCGTTCTTCAGCCGCAGCGCAACCAGCTGATTATGTATCGGGTGAATCTGGTTTATTTGCTGGTCAAAATAAAGTTTCAGAACATTCTAAAGTATCTTGATGAACTTTTTTTAGACCCCATAGTCTTTAGATATAACAGCTTTGTTGTTTTATCTTAATAAACCAAAAAGGGCTGCTTTTAAAGTAGCCCTTTTTGTTTTTGCTTTATCTTAAGTGGAGTTACCCCTGACTATGAAAATGAAATTATCACTTATCAGCGCAGCTATTCTATCTACAAGCTTATTAATGAGCCCTGTAGCGTCTTATGCAAAAATGCCAATTGCAGTAAATGGTCAACAACTACCCACTCTTGCCCCCATGCTAGAGAAAATATCTCCTGGTGTTGTAAGTATCCAAGTTTCAGGCTCTAAAGAAGTACGCCGCCGCGCAGATCCACTCGAATACTTTTTTGGACAACAGCAGCCTCGTAGCCAAAAACGCCAATTTAGTGGATTAGGTTCTGGGGTCATTATTGATGCTGATGAGGGCTATGTAGTGACTAATAACCACGTAATCCAAGACGCCGAAAAAATGGTAGTTACTCTCGAAGATGGCCGTGAATTTGAAGCTACTAAAATTGGTACTGACACAGAATCAGACATCGCTCTTTTACAAATAGACGCTGATGACTTAACTGAAGTCAAACTCGCTAACTCAGATAATTTACGGGTGGGTGACTTTGCTGTCGCTATTGGTAACCCATTTGGCCTTAGCCACACAGTTACATCAGGTATTGTTAGTGCTCTTGGCCGAAGTGGTTTAAACATTGAGGGCTACGAAGATTTCATTCAAACCGACGCAGCTATTAACCAAGGTAATTCTGGCGGTGCCTTAGTTAACCTCAATGGTGAGTTGATTGGTATTAATACCGCTATTTTAGGTGCTTCTGGCGGCAACGTGGGTATTGGTTTTGCGATTCCATCTAATATGATGAAAAATCTAGTCGATCAAATTATTGAACATGGTGAAGTGCGTCGAGGCTCGTTAGGCATTTCTGGTCGTCCACTTGATGCTGGACTTGCAAAAGCACAGCAACTTGATGTCAAACAAGGTGCTTATGTAATGCAAGTAATGGACGACACTGCCGCAAGTAAGGCTGGAATTGAAGCTGGTGACGTTATTGTTAGCATAAACGGTGGCGACATTAGTGGCTTCCATGAACTACGTAGCAAAATTGCTACGCTAGGTGAAGGCCGCGAAATAAAACTTGGCATTTACCGCGATGGTAAAATTAAAACAGTGAAAGTAACTCTTGATGGTGCATCAGGTGTTACAGCGACCGGTGAAGAGCTGCATCCTGCATTCCAAGGCGCGACACTTGAAAATGTACAAAAAAACAGTAATAAAGGTGTTGAGGTTACTTCAGTAGATCCTCGCTCACCGTCTGCCCGTGTTGGCCTTGAAGAAGGCGATATTATTATGCAAGTGAATCGTCAACGAGTTGAAACGATTCGCGACATGAATAAAATCATCGACAGTACAAAAGGTAATATAGTACTTGGCGTGCAACGTGGTCGTGAGTCTATATTTATTTTAATTCAGTAATAAATAGCACTATTAATGTAATAAAAATAACAGTGGCACTTGCCGCTGTTATTTTTTTTATGTCATCATAAAGAGATTGCTCACTTACATAATAAGAAAATCGTGCTGAAACTAATAAAATTTATTCTTCCCCCTTTATTTGCAGGCCTAAGTATTGCTTTTTTAGTGGTTTTTTTCAGCCCTAATATGCGAGCTGCTTTACTTCCAAATGTTCCCCTACCAAGCGCAATGAGTTCGAGTCACCTGAGTTTTTCTGATGCAGTTAAACGAGCAGCTCCTTCTGTGGTTACTATTTTTTCAGAAAGTATTTCCAAAGAACCTCGTTATAAAAGAAAAAACACGGTACAAGAGCTAGGCTCTGGCGTCATCATGTCGCAAGACGGTTACATTCTTACCAACTACCATGTTGTTAATAATGCAGATCAAATTATGGTTATTCTAACCGATGGCAGACGCTTTTTTGATGTACAGCTAATTGGTTTTGATACTATTACTGATCTAGCCTTACTTAAAATCAATGCAGATCACCTCCCGGTAATTCCTGTAAATGATAGCTATGTATCCAATGTAGGCGATGTTGTACTTGCCATAGGTAACCCGCTTAATTTAGGCCAAACAATCACGCAAGGCATTATTAGCGCAACGGGTAAGCAAAAAATTACAGACAGTCCGTACAATAACTTATTGCAAATGGATGCGGCTATTAATGTGGGCAACTCTGGCGGCGCATTAGTTAACTCCAATGGTGATTTAGTTGGCATTACTTCTGCGCAGTTTAAAACGCGTGAGAACTTGAATATTCAAGGAATATTCTTTGCGGTTCCTTACTCACTTGCTAAAAAAGTAATGGGTAAGCTCATTCGTCATGGTCGCGTTGTGCGCGGCTATTTAGGCTTTGAAGGCACAGCAGTAGATAGTACCGGCAAAGAAGTGAACGACAGCCTAACCCCAGTTACTGGCATGCGTATTACTAACTTAGACCCTTTGGGACCAGCATGGCAAGCGGGTATTGAAGAGCAAGATATTGTTATTAAAATTGCAGGGCTTTCGGTAGCAAATCCACAAAAAGTGCTGGAAGAAATAGGTAATACAGAACCAGGTAAAGAAATAGAATTTGAGCTTTACCGGAATGGTAAAATAGAAAAAATCATGGTGGTGGTAGCTGAGCTTGAAACAAAGCTTTAATAAAAAATAATACTAACCTGCATAAATCGTCAATAAAAAGGTCGGATAGCAATTTGCGTATCCGACCTTTTTAAAATAGCTTAGCTAGTTAAATATCTACTTAACTACTTCGACGTTTAATATTTGCACCCAACGCACTTAGCTTATCTTCAATGCGCTGATAGCCTCTATCAACGTGATAAATACGGTCAACAACCGTTTCACCCTGTGCCACTATACCCGTTAAGATTAAGCTAGCTGAAGCGCGTAGGTCGGTTGCCATCACCTGCGCGCCCGTTAAGCTCTCAGTCTCACCACAAATTGCGGTATGCCCTTCTAAACGAATATTAGCACCCATACGCTGTAACTCTGGTACATGCATAAAACGGTTTTCAAAAATCGTTTCTGTAATCGTTGCACTACCATTTGCTACTACATTCAATGCTGTAAACTGAGCTTGCATATCCGTAGGGAAACCTGGGTGTGGAGCTGTTTTAATATTCACGGCTCTCAGTTCTCGGCCACGCATATCAAGATAAATACTGTCGTTATGTACTTCTAAGTGTGCATTTGTTGCACGTAGCTTTTCAATCACAGGCTCAAGAGAATGAAAGTCAGTGTTTTTACAAAGTACTTCACCGCCTGCCATTGCTGCAGCGACTAAAAACGTACCTGTTTCTATTCTATCTGGTAAAATGCTGTGCTCGCATCCTGCTAAACGCTCAACGCCTTCAACTTCAATGCGGCTAGTGCCTGCACCCGTAATTTTAGCGCCCATAGCAATTAAGCAGTTAGCTAAATCAATTATTTCGGGCTCGCGTGCAGCGTTATCAAGTATGGTTTTACCATCAGCGAGGGCTGCTGCCATCAATAGATTTTCGGTAGCGCCTACGCTTACCATTTCCATAAAGATTTCAGCGCCTTTTAAGCGACCGTTTACCTTGGCATTAATATAACCATTTTCAACGTTTATTTGTGCGCCCATGCGCTCCAAACCTTGAATATGTATATCAACAGGGCGAGCACCAATAGCACACCCACCAGGTAAAGACACTTGAGCTTCACCAAAACGAGCAACTAAAGGGCCTAATGCAAGTACAGAGGCACGCATTTGCTTAACTAAGTCGTATGGCGCTAATGTTTTATTAACCGTTGCGCCGTCAATCACTAGCGTATCGCCGTGCCAATTAACATCAGCGCCTAGAGTTTTTAATAAGGCTTCAGTGGTCACTATATCGCGAAGGCGCGGTACATTAGTAAATGTACTTTTTCCATCAGCTAATAATGAAGCAAACAAAATAGGAAGTGCGGCATTTTTAGCGCCAGAAATAGTCACTTCACCAGCAAGTGAAGTACCACCTTGAATTACAAATTGATCCATTAAGAGGCCCTATTTATTGCGGTAAAATAAATTTTTGTTCACGCTTCCACTCTACAGGAGTAAATGCACGAATAGATACTGCGTGAATTGTGCCATCTGAAATTGTATTCATTAATGGGCCATAAACTAGCTGCTGCTTTTTAACTCGGCTTAAACCGTCAAAGCATTCACCTACTGCAACAACTTCATAATGACTACCATTGGCTTTTACATGTACTTCAGCTAATTGAAGTTCTTCGCGTAATAATGTTTCGACTTGGCTAGTTTCCATAACTCTCACTCAAATAGGGTTGTAACCTGACCCAATTGCATTAAATTTTGCAATTGCTCAGGTAGGTTTTGCAATTCAAGGCGAATGCCTTGCTGCTTTAATTCTGCAAAAGAGTGAATTAACCAAGCTAAGCCCGCTGTGTCAACCCTAGATACACCACTTAGGTCGAAATAGATGATTTTATGCTTGGTTAATAGCTTGTTGTTCAGAAGCTGTTCATCGCCAATTGAATTTCGAGTAAGCTCACCGTTTACTCGAAAATGTTGTCCATCAACTTGGCTTATTGCCAATTTAGTCATTCGAGTTACTGCCTCTAAACTGAACTGGTAGCTGACTCTTTTGCTCTAAAAGGTTACTTACATTATCAATACCTTGCTGACGCAAAATACCTTGTAGCTCACTTTGTTTTGCATCTAGTAAACTAATACCTTCAGCAATCATATCGTACGCGCGCCATTCACCGTCACGGTCTTCGCGTACTTTAAAATCGATTCTGATATCAGGTTTACCATCTTCAATAATTTTAGTTTTAACGACAACGACATCTTTGCCTTTAAATGCTTGTTCTGCACCAAACTCAACTTTCTGGTTTGTATATTGAGTGAATACACCTGCATAAGTAGCAACTAAATACTCTCTAAACACACCAATAAAGCGTTGAATTTCTTTAATTGCTTTGGCTTTTTCAGCTTCGTCGGTAATTGCACGTACTTTAGATACTTCACTACCTAGTACGCGAAGTGCTGCATATTTGTAGTCGATATAAGGCATTAATTCTTCTTCAACGATTACGCGAAGATGCTCTTGATTTTTAACAATTAATGGCTGATCTTTTTTAATACGTGCAAATGTATTATCGGCAACTTGGCGTACCATTTTATTTGGATCGATTAATTTCACATCTGCTGCACTTACGCTTTGAGTTAGCGTCATTGTGCTAATTGCTACAATAGCTAAAAACTTTTTCAACATAATAATTACTCACTACCTTGGTTGAATAAAAACTGCCCGATTAATTCTTCAAGTACAATGGCAGACTTAGTATCAGTAATTGAATCGCCATCACCTAGTGCTTTGCTTTCCACACCAAATAAATCGTCAATTGCTTCATCTTGCTTGTTTTCAGTCACTGTTTCGCCTAAACAACGTTGCTTAGCAGAATCTGGAGAAATTACAGGGTGAATACCTAAGTACTGCTCACCTAAAATACCCGACGTTAAAATAGAGATTGAGCTTGTGTCTGAAAAGCGACATAAGTACTGTGCATCAATAGTCATATTAACGACTGGTAAAAATTCTTGTGGGTGAACATAAATTGATTCAACACGACCAATTACAACACCACCTACTTTTACCGGTGCACGCGCTTTTAACGAGCCGATGTTTTCAAACTTGGCATTAAGCGTATATGTTTCGCCAGAGCCACTAATACCTGAATTGGCAACTTTAAGTGCAAGCATTGCAAAAGCTAAAATGCCAAGTGCTACAAAAAAACCAACTAAAATTTCTAATTTCCGTGAATTCATTATCTATACCCTATTAGCTGGTAAACATTACCGCTGTCAAAATAAAGTCAAAACCTAAAACTGCTAATGACGAATGAACAACCGTTTCGGTGGTTGCTTTGCTGATCCCTTCTGAGGTCGGCACACAGTCATATCCTTTATAAAGCGCAATCCAGGTCACCACTATGGCAAATACAAAACTCTTAATAATACCGTTTAGTATGTCTTGCTGAAACGACACTTGTGATTGCATGATTGACCAAAAACTACCTGTATCAACCCCCAGCCAATCTACACCCACTAAATGAGCGCCTATGATTGCTACGGCTGAAAATATCAATGCAAGCAATGGCATGCTTATAAAACCCGCCCAAAAGCGCGGTGCAATAATACGTTTTAGCGGATCGATTGCCATCATCTCAAGTGATGAAAGTTGCTCTGTTGCTTTCATTAAGCCAATTTCAGCAGTCAATGCGCTACCTGCGCGTCCTGCAAACAGTAATGCAGTAACAACCGGGCCCAGTTCTCGCAATAAACTCAGTGCCACTAACGGCCCTAAACTATCCTCAGCGCCATAACCAACTAATACGGTGTAACCTTGTAACGCCAATACCATGCCGATAAACAAACCCGACACCATAATAATGAGTAACGATTGCGAACCCACCATATAAAGTTGGCGAACAAGTAACGGTGTGCCTTTTTTAAAATTAGGAACATGCGCAAGCGCACTAAACAGCATATAAGCCGAACGGCCAAGAGCCGCAAAACGTCCTAGCGTTTTATGCCCTAGCTTTTGAAATAAATCCAACATTATGCTTTTTCTCCAAGCAGTTCATCTGCATAAGCTTGAGCCGGAAAATGAAATGGTACTGGACCATCCGACAAGCCTTTTAAAAACTGTTGAACTAAAGGAGATTCATGATTGCGCATTTCATCAGGAGTACCACAACCAATTACACCTTGATCGGCGATAATTATAACGTGATCGGCAATACTCATTACCTCTGTCACATCGTGTGTCACAATTAAAGACGATAAACCCAATACTTCGTTAAGCGACTTAATTAGCTTAACCAATACGCCCATCGAAATAGGATCTTGTCCTGCAAATGGTTCATCGTACATGATTAGCTCTGGATCAAGTGCTATAGCGCGCGCAAGTGCAGCACGTCTTGCCATACCGCCCGATAACTCAGAGGGCATTAAATCTTTAGCGCCACGTAGCCCAACCGCTTGCAATTTCATTAATACAACTAATCGGATAAGGTCTTCACTTAGCTTTGTGTGCTCTCTTATAGGAAACGCAATATTGTCAAATACCGACATATCAGTAAACAGCGCACCACTTTGAAAAAGCATGCTCATTTTAGTACGTGCTTCGTATAACTCTTTACGAGACATTTTAGGAATGCTGCCACCTTCAAATAAAATATCACCTGAATCTGGTTTAAGCTGACCACCAATTAAACGCAACATAGTGGTTTTGCCAATTCCGCTTGGCCCCATGATCGCAGTAATTTTACCTTTAGGAACGCTAAAACTCATATTTTTATATATAGTTCTATTGCCTCTCGAAAAGCTAACATCCTTGACTTCTACTATTGATTGCGACAAGTCGCTCTCCATAAAAATGTTCACTAGTGCACCTATTTTAAAGCTTTTTTGTCAAAGATGGAAAAAACAATTCGTAAGATTTTGTAATACACCCATGAAAAGGATTATAAGACTCGCTCAAAACAGCTTAACCCCGGCTTAAATTTTTAAATTAGCTGTTTAAAAGCAGCATTGTTACGTAGTTGACCTTACTCTTTTATTTATACTTTCATCTTGGCTTTTGTTACTATTCGCGCCATCCGTATTTTGTATAACTGGCTTAACACAATGGTTACCTCGTTTGTTATTTTAATTCTTGGTTTTGCAGCTCTTGTTTGGAGTGCAGACAGGTTTGTTTATGGCGCTGCGGCTCTTGCTAAAAACTTTGGTGTACCTACACTTATTGTTGGTTTAACCGTGGTAGCTATGGGCTCTTCAGCACCCGAAATGATGGTTTCAGCCTCTGCCGCTCTGGCTAACAAAACCGACACAGCGGTTGGCAATGCTGTTGGCTCTAATATTACAAACATTTTACTTGTGTTAGGTATCACTGCTCTATTTCGCCCTCTTTCAGTTTCATCAAGTACATTAAAACGTGAAATGCCATTAGTGATGCTCGTATCTTTAGCTACTTGGTATGTGTTCTCAGATAACTACTTTTCATTTAATGAAGGTGTTGCACTTTTGGTTGGCTTTATCGTATTCATCGGTGGGTTAATTATTGTATCTATGCGTGCAAAAAACCAAGATGATCCATTTGTGTCAGAAGCCTGCGACGATGTACCAAACGATGTACCTACGAAAAAAGCGGTATTTTGGTTAGTTGTCGGCATGATACTCCTACCTGTTAGTTCTCATTTTTTAATAGGTTCGGCTGTCGATATTGCTAAATACTTCGGCTTAAGCGACTTAGTCATTGGCTTAACAATTATTGCCATCGGTACTAGTTTGCCTGAACTTGCCGCTTCGGTTGCAGGTGTACTTAAAAATGAAGATGATTTAGCACTAGGTAATATTGTTGGCTCAAACATATTTAATATTCTAGCGGTATTACCACTTGCCGGTATTATTAACCCTTCAGCCATTGACCCATCATTAGTAAGCAGAGACGTATTAATTATGATTGGCGCAACACTTGCTCTTATTATTATGTCATTGAACTTTAGAGGCACCCAACGTATCAATAGAGTAGAAGGCGGCTTATTGCTAATAGCGTTTTTGGGTTACCAAGGGTATATTTTTAGTCAAGTAGGGTAAATGATGGCAACGCTAAATTTTATTGAACAAGGCCTTCGCGTTTTAGATGTTGAACGCCAAGCACTTAGTGATATTGCACAATATGTAGATGAAAATTTTCATAACGCGTGCCAATTAATGTACGACTGCGAAGGCCGTATTATTGTCATTGGTATGGGTAAGTCAGGTCATATTGGCAATAAAATAGCGGCAACCCTTGCAAGCACTGGCAGTCCAGCATTTTTTGTTCACCCTGGTGAAGCAAGTCATGGTGATTTAGGTATGATCACTAAAAATGACGTGGTTATGCTTATTTCTAATTCAGGGGAGACCAGCGAAGTTTTAAATATCATTCCGGTTTTAAAACGACTTGGTGCCAAAATGATATCGATGACTGGCAATACGCAATCAACCATGGCGACCCTTGCTAATGTACATGTGTGTATTAAAGTAGAAAAAGAAGCCTGTTCATTGGGTCTAGCTCCTACATCAAGTACCACTGCAACGCTTGCGATGGGCGATGCCATGGCAGTTGCATTATTAGAAGCTCGCGGGTTTACAGCTGATGACTTCGCGCTATCTCACCCAGGTGGTAGTTTAGGCAAGCGCTTATTACTTACTTTAAAAGATGTTATGCACAGCGGCGCAAATACACCTATTATTAGCGTTTCACAAACAGTTAAAGATGCCCTTATTGAAATGTCAGCTAAAGGGCTAGGTATGACAGCCATTGTTGATGAAAATCAGCAGCTCGTGGGATTATTTACCGATGGCGATTTGCGTCGTATTTTAGAGCAAAGAATTGATATTCATACAACACAAATAGATGTTGTTATGACTAAGTCATGTACTACGGCTACACAAGATATTTTGGCTGCTGAAGCGCTTAATATTATGGAACACAAACGTATAAATGGCTTAATCGTCGTCAATGAGAAAAACCAACCTATTGGCGCATTAAACATGCAAGACCTATTAAAAGCAGGAGTGTTATAAATGCAATTTGAAGAACTCTATCAACCGCTGAGCGATGGTGCAAAAGCACGCGCTAAAAAAGTAAAGCTACTTATATGCGATATTGATGGTGTATTTTCTGATGGCCGTATTTATCTTGGTAATCAAGGTGAAGAGCTAAAAGCATTTAATACAAAAGATGGTTTTGGCATTAAAGCGCTTATAAACAGTGGCTTTGAAGTGGCTGTAATTACTGGTCGTCATTCACAAATAGTGCAACAACGTATGAGCAGCTTAACCGTACAGCATATTTATCAAGGCCAAGAAAATAAGCTCATTGCCTATCAAGAATTAAAAGACAAACTCAACCTTAGCGATGAACAAATTGCTTATATCGGTGATGATGGTCCTGACATGCCCGTTATGGAATTAGTCGGCTTTGCTGTTGCAGTAAATGATGCCCATCCACTTATTAAACGTTTATCACACTATGTAACGCAAATGCCTGGCGGCTTTGGTGCAGTAAGAGAGCTCACCGACTTACTTATGCTTGAAAATGGTAAAGCATTGACTACACAAGGCACTAGTTCATGAATGCAGCGCGCATAATATTAAGCGTTTTATTCATTAGCTGTATGGTTTGGCTTTGGTACCCTTATTTTACACAAACAAATATTGTACCTCAGCCTGAGCCTGAAGTTATTGCCAAGCCTGATTACATAGCCATAGAACTCAAACAAACAGCCTATGACGAACAAGGTAAAATTAGCCACAAAGTTACTGCGGCTAAAATGGAGCTATATCAACAATTAGGTTTTACGTTTTTTGAAAAACCTATTTTTACTTTATATAACGAAAAGCAAACGTGGCAAATAAATGCAGACGAAGCAACATTATACGAAGACAAACAATTAATTTTAGAAGGCAATGTGGTTGCCAAAAACTTAACCGATAACGCCATGATAGACAAAATCAATGCTGATAATATTCAGGTAGATATAAAGCTATTAACAATGCGTTCGGAGCAACCCGTTATCATCACTGGGCCCAATTTAAAAATCACTGGTAAAGGCCTAGAAGCCGACTTAAAAACCGAAGTGATAAAACTAATTAACCATACGCGAACCATATATTATGACCAATAAAATATTAAAATCACTTATTATTCCTACACTTATACTAGCGTTTAATAGTAGTGCTGCAGAGCAAAACACGCAACCGACTGCAAATCAAATTTCAATAAGCGCCGATAAGCAAGAAGGTCAATTAAAAGCTAATGTCGGGATTTTTGAGAAAAACGTTGAAATTATTCACGGTAACCGCCGTATCACAGCCGACCGCTTAGAAGTACATAAACGCGATGAACTTGGTGATAATAAACAATTATTAATTGCTACAGGTAGCCCTGCGCACTTTGAAGAAAAGCAATCAGATGGCACGACTATGAGCGCCAGTGCTGACGAAGTGCGTTATGATGTATCTAAGCGTTTTTTAACGCTTGTTGGTAATGCACAAGTATCGCAAGCGGGACAAAAAATAAATGCTAAAAGCATTACCTACGATATAGAGCAGCAGCTAATCAGTGCCGAAAAAGATGAAAACTCAACTGACCGCGTTCACACAATTTTAGTACCAATCGAGACTAAAAAAAGTAAAAAAAGCGACAAAGGTCAACCATGAGCACATTAAAAGCAGAGCTATTAGCAAAGAGTTATAAAGGCCGTGAAGTTGTAAAAAACGTCGGCCTTGAAGTCAAAGCTGGCAGTATTGTTGGCTTACTTGGCCCTAACGGCGCAGGTAAAACCACCACGTTTTATATGATAGTAGGACTTGTACCTAGCGACAAAGGTAAAATATCGATAGACGATAACGATATTACTCTTTTACCTATGCATAGTCGTGCTAGATTAGGCATTGGCTACTTACCGCAAGAGTCTTCAATATTCAGAAAGCTGACTGTTTATCAAAACTTAATGGCCATTTTAGAAACGCGCAAAGAGTTAAATAAACAAGCTAGAGAAGACACTCTCGATAAATTATTAGATGAATTTAGCATACAACACATTCGTGATAGCCAAGGTATGGCATTGTCGGGTGGCGAACGTCGTCGTGTTGAAATAGCACGTGCGCTGGCAGCAGATCCTAAATTTATATTACTGGATGAACCATTTGCAGGTGTTGACCCGATTTCGGTATTAGACATAAAGAAAATAATAGAACATCTTAAAAATCGTGGGATTGGTGTATTAATTACCGATCATAACGTAAGAGAAACCCTTGATGTTTGTGAAAAAGCCTACATTGTTTCTCATGGGGAGCTGATTGCATCAGGTACTCCAGAACACGTATTAAATGATAAAACAGTACGCGATGTTTACTTAGGCGAGCAATTTAGGCTGTAACATTTACGCCATGTCTTTAAGCATCTGCTAGTATTAATTATAACAACATAAAAGGATTGTTAGAGATACATGAGGCAATCACTACAGCTGCGCATGGGCCAGCAACTTACAATGACTCCACAGCTGCAACAAGCTATTCGTTTGTTGCAACTCAGTACATTGGATCTCCAGCAAGAAATACAAGAAGCTCTCGACAGCAACCCGCTATTAGAGGTTGAAGAAGCAGACTATTCAGAAGACGCTGCAGGTAAAAACGAGCAAAAAGCAGATACAGATGACATAACTGTTAGCGCATCTGCCGATGATGCTCCAAGCGAATACGAACAAGATAGTGGTGAAGCACTTGCAAAAGACACGCTAAGTGACGACATGGCTATGGATGTTAGTTGGGATGAGTACATGAGTGCCGCCCCAGCAGCATCATCGGGTCCGATGCCTGAAGACGAATCAATATACCAAGGCGCCTCTACTGAAACGCTCCATGAGTATTTAATGTGGCAGTTACAACTAACGCCATTTAGCCCTACAGACGAAGCTATTGCTATTGCTATTGTAGAAGCCGTCGATGATTCAGGTATTTTAACACTAAGCTGCGAAGAGATTTTAGAAAGCTTTAATCAAGAAAACGAAGATGATAACGAAGTCGAACTTGATGAAATTGAAGCTGTATTAAAACGCATCCAACTGTTTGATCCTGTTGGTATTGCTGCACGTAGTTTACAAGAGTGTTTGTGTATTCAGCTTAACCAGTTTGATAAAGAAACACCTTACATTAATGAAACAAAAATGATTTTAACCGAGCATATTGATTTATTAGCTGCTCGTGACTATCGTACATTAATGAAGAAAACTAAGCTCAAAGAAGAAGAGCTTAAAGAAGTAATGACATTAATACATACTCTTAGCCCTAAACCTGCAGATACTATTGTAAGAGAAGAATCTGAGTATGTTATTCCCGATGTGTCAGTTAAAAAAATTAAAGGCCGCTGGGTTGTTGAGTTAAACCCAGATAGCATGCCTAAAATTCGTGTTAATAGCCAATACGCTGCAATGTCTCGCACTGTAAAATCCAGTGGTGACAGCCAGTTTATTCGCTCGCATTTACAAGAAGCTAAATGGTTTATTAAAAGCTTAGAAAGTAGAAACGACACGCTATTAAAAGTAACAAATTGTATTGTTAAGCAACAACAAGGCTTTTTTGAACACGGTCCTGAAGCCATGAAACCAATGGTTTTAAATGATGTTGCTGAAATGGTAGAAATGCACGAATCAACAATTTCGCGCGTAACAACCCAAAAGTATATGCACACACCCCGTGGTATATTTGAGCTTAAATATTTTTTCTCAAGCCATGTAAGCACCGAAAACGGTGGTGAATGTTCATCTACAGCAATCCGTGCGCTTATCCGAAAATTAATCGCAGCAGAAAACTCAGCAAAACCATTGAGTGATAGCAAAATAGCGGATATATTGGCTGAGCAAGGAATTAAAGTAGCGAGACGTACAATCGCAAAATACCGCGAATCTCTGGCTATTCCACCGTCAAATCAGCGTAAAAGTTTGATTTAAGACGCAAAAAAAGAGGGTAATGCTTATGCAACTAAACTTAACTGGTCGTCACGTAGAATTAACCGATTCACTAAGAGACTATATTAATACCAAATTTGCGAAGCTAGAAAGACACTCTGATCATATTAATAATGTTCATGTCATTCTCGATGTAGAAAAATTAAATCAAAAAGCAGAAGCCACCATACACGTAAGCGGTGCTGAGCTATTTGCCTCTACAGAACATCAAGATATGTATGCCGCCATTGACTCGTTGATCGACAAGCTCGATCGACAAGTAATTAAACACAAAGAGAAGCTTGCTCGACACTAATATGATGAAATTAAGCTCACTTATATGCCAGGACTGCAGCAAAGCTGCGGTCCTTTTTAATAGCAAAAAAAGAATTTTAGAGTTCATTAGCGAACTTGCTCACGACAAACTTCCGTATTTACCGCAACAAGATATTCTTAATGCTTTAATGAGCAGAGAAAAATTGGGTAGTACAGGTATAGGGCGTGGCATTGCCATTCCTCATGGAAGAATGAGCGGTGCAGAAGAGCCTTTGGCTTTAGTACTCGTTAGCGAAACTCCAATAAATTTTGATGCAATCGATAATCGCCCTGTTGATATTTTCGTCGCACTCATCGTACCAGATGGCGATAACCAGCAGCACTTAAAGACTCTAGCAACCATTGCTGATAAACTAAACAACAAAGATTTTTGTAAACAGTTACGCAGTGCAAAATCAGATGCTGAGCTTTACCAAGTTATTGTCAATCAATCATAGTTTTATAAAGGGTGTTAAATGGAGTTAATTATCATAAGCGGCCGTTCTGGTTCTGGAAAGTCGGTTGCTTTACGCGTTGTAGAAGATTTAGGTTATTATTGCGTAGATAATATTCCAGTTAACTTGCTTCCTTCATTAGTTCGCAGTGTGTCTGATAGCTATGATAAAATTGCTGTTAGCATTGATGTGCGTAACATCCCTAAACAACAAGATGAATTTAACGATATTCTTGAATACTTGCCTGGCTTTGCAAAACCTACGTTATTTTATTTAGATAGCGACGACCAAACATTGATCAAACGTTTTTCTGAAACTCGTAGATTACACCCACTATCAATTGACTCGTTGCCTCTTGATTTAGCCATCAAAAAAGAAAAAGAATTACTTGATGTATTAATCACCCGCGCCGACTTTATGATAGATACAACTGATTTAAGCGTTCATCAACTTGCTGAATCTATTCGTGAAAAGATTTTAGGTAAAAAAGATAAGCAACTGATTGTCACGTTTGAATCGTTTGGTTTTAAATACGGTATACCAAAAGAAGCAGATTACGTATTTGATGCACGCTTTTTACCAAATCCACATTGGGAACCTGAATTAAAACCTTTAAATGGGTTAGATCAACCCGTTAAAGATTATTTGGCCAATCACAGCATAGTGCAAAAATTCACATGGCAAATTCAGACATTTGTACAAACATGGTTACCGCACTTAGAGCGAAATAACCGCAGTTATTTAACCATTGCTATTGGGTGTACAGGCGGACAACATCGCTCTGTATATTTAGCGCAAACTATCGGTGAAAGTTTTGCAATGACACATCCCAATGTGAAAATTCGCCATCGCGAACAAGAAAAATAATATAGCTGAATAATCACCTGTTCAGCTTAGGTAGAGTAAGTTATGCATTGTGAAGACACTTTTTTAATAAAAAACAAATTAGGATTGCACGCCAGAGCAGCCACCGTGCTTGCCCAATTAGCAGTGCAGTTTGATGCGACAATTACATTATTTCAAGATGACAAAGAAGCTGCAGGCGATAGCGTACTTGCATTAATGTTACTTGAAAGTAGCCAAGGCAAAGAAGTAAAAGTTGTATGTAAAGGCCCCGATTCTGAGCAAGCTTTACATGCTGTTGGAGAATTAATAGCACAACGTTTTAATGAACAAGAATAAACAGTTATAAAAATAATGCTCGCATTACTAATGCCCCAACTAAAACAGATATATAAAATAAATACGGTTAGTGACGCCAGTTAACTCACCTCTCCCCATAAAGTAATATAAAAATTTATAAAGGACGCCAATGCCTGAAGCTTTTGAACAAGATTACCCACTACAGCAACTAAAACAGGTGACTAAGTCACTCAATAGTGGTCAATTTGTTCAAGTTAGGCGCATGCTCGCAAAAACAGCTCCTTGTGATACCGCATTATTATTAGAATCATCACCACATAAAATTCGCCGACTCCTTTGGCAGTTGGTTGATCCTGATGTGCAAGGCGATGTTCTTGAAGAACTCTCAGAAGATGTTCGTTTAGGCATTATTGCCCAAATGGAACCTAAGCACATTGCAGCCGCAACAGAAGATATGGGCCACGATGACTTAGGTGAAGTATTACGTAGTCTGCCGGACACCGTTTATAAAGACGTTGTTAGCGCGATGGACATTCAAGACCGTGAACGTGCAACACAAGCACTTTCGTATCAAGAGCGTTCTGCTGGCGCGCTAATGAACACCGATACGGTGACCATTCGCCCTGATGTTACGCTTGATGTTGTACTTAGGTATATTAGGCTACGTGGCGAGTTACCAGAAGGTACCGATGACTTGTACGTTGTTGATAAGCATAACTGCTTTATAGGCGCTTTATCGCTGAGTACATTATTAACTAACCCGCCAGAAAAGATTGTTCGCGATTTAATGGATGAAGATTGTGAATCCATTCCAATCTCAATGGATGAAAGTGAAGTCGCGCAATTATTTGAACGTCATAATTGGATATCGGCCCCCGTAGTTGATGATAACGATCAGCTCCTTGGTCGTGTCACTATCGATGACATCGTTGACGTAATCCGAGAAGATGCTGAGCATAGTTTATTGGGCTTAGCCGGTCTTGATGATGAAGAAGATACCTTTGCGCCAGTACTAAAAAGCTCTAAAAAACGCTCAGTTTGGTTAGGTGTCAACTTACTAACTGCACTTGCAGCTGCTTTTGTAGCTAGCTTTTTTGAAGGTACTTTAGATGTGCTCCCTATTTTAGCTGTGCTTAACGGTATTGTCCCTTCTATGGGTGGTGTTGCAGGTAGCCAATCATTAACGCTTGTTATTCGTGGTATTGCGGTAGGTCATATAAATCAAACTAACCAACGCTTTTTAATGATGAAAGAGCTTGCTATTGGCGCGTTAAACGGTGTTTTGTGGTCGTTGTTAATAGCAGGTGTTATTGCCCTATGGCAATGGGACTTTATGCTTGGTGGCGTACTCGCCTTCGCTATGTTTATGAACTTAGTGGTGGCAGGTGTTGCTGGTGCGAGTATCCCTATTATTCTTAAAAGAATGAATATAGACCCAGCACTTGCAGGGAGTGTGGTGCTAACCACGGTGACAGATATTGTGGGTATATTCGCCTTTTTAGGTACTGCTACTTGGTTGCTGGTTTAAATTAGAAACCTTTGCAAATAACTAAAGTAAAAAACACTTAGGGTAAAGCTGCAACTATGACAACGGATATCAAAAATAAAAAAGACACACCTAAAAAAACGCCAAAACAAAAAGGCCTATCAATATTAAAAAGTGTGTTGATATATGGTTTCATATTTTTCGTAATTTATAACGCTGTAAATTGGTGGCGACAACCTGTTATGCCAGCAAATCCTCAATTACAATTAATAGATTATAAAGGGCAAAACATTGATTTGTCAGCAATGAGCCAAGATAAACCAACACTTGTCTATTTTTGGGGAACTTGGTGCCCTATTTGTAGCATTACCTCCCCTTCCATAAACGAACTCGCAAACGAGAATAACTACCCTGTCGTGAGCATCGCAATAAAATCAGGCTCGGATCAAAAACTACATGAGTATCTAAATGATCATGGCTACAGTTTTACCACTGTCAACGATCAACACGGTGAGATATTTGCCGATTGGCAAGGGCAAGTCACGCCATCTTATATAATCTTAAAAGATAATAAAATGACGCAAGGGCTAACAGGCATTCAGCCTTTATGGTCACTTAAATTACGTTTGTGGTTATCATCAACGTTTTAAGAAAAAACTAACTGCAAGTATATAGGCACTAAATATGTGCTATCTCAAGAGGGGTTTCTAAAAGCTCGCTCTTTATCACCTACAATAATATAGATAATAAAGAGCAAGGTTTACTTAATTTACGTATTAAAAAGGTTTTAAAAAACCTTAGCGTAATTAAACTAATCTACTAGTTGTTATTAGATTGAATCACTAACGTGTACTTTGACGATTACCGCCTACTTTTGGTTTAGTGTTTGCCTTTTTAAATTGGCTAAAACCGGTATGTCGCGTTAGTGCAGGACGTCCGCCTTTACTGCCACCTTTACCTGCTTTTTCATCACGCCCTTCTTCAGGCACTAAACAGTTAGGCCCTTTACCAATTAAATTAGCTTTACCCATTTTACGCAGTGCTTCACGTATCATCGGCCAACCTGCTGCATCATGGTAGCGTAAAATAGCTTTATGTAATCTACGTTGGCGAGCACCTTTAGGTACTGGAACAACTTCTGTATTGTTTTTTATATTACGTAAAGAGTTCATTTCTGTGTGGTAAATAGTCGTCGCATTAGCCATCGGTGATGGGTAAAAATTTTGTACCTGATCAAGCTTAAAGTCGTTTGATTTAAGCCATAAAGCCATGTTTACCATGTCTTCATCTTTTGTCCCTGGGTGAGCAGATATAAAGTAAGGAATTAAATACTGCTTTTTACCGGCTTCTTTAGAGTACTTATCAAATAATTCTTTAAATTGATCGTACGCACCCATACCTGGTTTCATCATTTTTGATAATGGACCATCCTCTGTATGCTCTGGCGCTATTTTTAAGTAGCCACCTACATGATGCGTTACTAATTCTTTAACGTAACGCGGGTCGCGTACAGCTAAGTCGTAACGAACTCCAGAAGCAATCAATACCTTTTTGATACCCTTAACTTCACGTGCTTTTTTATATAAGTCTATTGTTGGCGTATGATCTGTATCCATATGCTTACAAATTTCAGGATACACACATGATAAACGTCTACAGGTACTTTCTGCCTTTTTGCTCGTACAACGCAGTTTATACATATTTGCCGTTGGACCACCTAAATCAGAAATAACACCAGTAAAACCGGGTACTTTATCTCTAATCTGTTCAATTTCTTCAATAATTGATTCTTGCGAACGGCTTTGAATAATACGCCCTTCATGCTCCGTAATTGAGCAAAACGAACACCCACCAAAACAACCGCGCATAATATTAACTGACGTTTTTATCATGTCGTAAGCAGGAATTTTAGAGTCGCCGTAACTTGGGTGAGGAATACGCTGATACGGTAAACCAAACACAGCATCCATCTCATGTGTTTCTAATGGGTATGCTGGCGGGTTTACCCAAATAGAACGATCGCCGTGTCGCTGAAACAGTGCTCTTGCACAACCAGGATTTGTTTCTTGATGTAGAATACGCGAAGCGTGGGCGTATAGAGGTTTGTTAACACTTACTTGCTCATAAGCAGGTAACTTAACGTAAGTTTTTTCCCATGGCTTAGGTCGCGCAGGCTGAACCATAATCGGTTTTGCAGCTTCTGCCTTTAAGTCTATACCCGCTTGTTTAAATTCAGATTTACTACAGCCAACATCATCAGCGCCGTATGGATTTGGAATAGGGTCGATTTTACCAATTTTATCTATAGCGGTGGAGTCACTTCCACGCCAGCCTGGTAAAGGTTCTTTTCTGATAACAGCCGTGCCGCGAATATCTTGAATAGTATCCATTGTTTCGCCTGCGGCAATACGATGTGCAACTTCAACTAACGGACGCTCTGCGTTACCGTAAATTAAAATATCAGCTTTTGCATCAAACAAAATACTACGACGTACTTTTTCTTGCCAATAGTCGTAATGAGCTATACGACGAAGACTCGCTTCAATACCGCCAATAACAATTGGGATACCTTTGTATGCTTCACGGCATTTTTGCGAGTAAATCATTACGGCGCGATCTGGACGTTTACCACCTACGTTATCTGGCGTGTAAGCATCATCGTGGCGCATACGCTTTTCAGCTGTATAGCGATTGATCATCGAATCCATGTTACCAGCCGTTACACCAAAAAATAAATTCGGTCTGCCTAGTTCCATAAATGCATCTTTAGAGTCCCATGCTGGCTGGGCAATAATACCCACTCTAAAGCCTTGCGCTTCAAGTACACGGCCAATTACCGCCATACCAAAACTAGGATGATCGACGTACGCGTCACCACTAATTATTATTATGTCGCAGCTATCCCAGCCAAGTGCATCCATTTCTTCACGTGTAGTTGGTAAAAATGGCGCGGTGCCATAACATTCAGCCCAGTATTTAGGGTATGAAAATAAGGCGCGCTTAGCTTTGAGTGTGCTCATAATTGTGGCCGTAGAATAACAAAAGGCGCGAATTATACCCTACTAAATTGTTTATATATACAAAGTAGTCAAAGCATATCGCGCCTTAAATTCTAAATCGTTCATTAGCTTAAATAATAAGTTAATCTTTTTAGCGTTTATTTATAAATTCTATTAATTCATTTTCAGGCATGGGTTTAGCATACATAAAACCTTGTACTTCATCGCATCCTAAATTTTTTAAGAACTGGGCTTGCTCTTGTGTTTCGACCCCTTCAGCAATTGTTTTTAAGCCCAATTTAGCACCAAGAGATATAACTAAGGCAGCAATAGCGCCAGTGTCGTCATTTGGTAAGTCTTTAATAAATGCACGGTCTATCTTTAACCTATCCAGTGGTAAACTTTGAATGTAACTCAGCGACGAAAAACCAGTACCAAAGTCATCAAGAGCAACTTCCATTCCGAGTTCTTTTAGCTCACTTAGTGTACTAATAACCGTTTCCAGCTCATCCATTACTACGCTCTCGGTGATTTCTAATTCTATGTTTTTTGGCTTAACACCATATTTTAACAATGTATTTTTAACAGTTTGCGCATAACCTTTTACTTTAAACTGTGGAACAGACACATTAACTGCAATACAAATTTCTGTGCCCATATTTCCTAGGCGCTTTTGCTGTTGGCAAGCTTGTTCTAATACCCACTGCCCTATATCAACAATTAAGCCCGCATCCTCTGCAAGTGGCACAAACACAGCCGGCGATATATACACGCCATCACTTGCCGGCCAGCGTAATAATGCCTCACATCCAATTAGCGATAAGTCATCTAGTGCAAGTTGAGGTTGGTACCATACCTCTAATTTATTTCGAGCAAAGTCATGACGTAACTGCCTAATAATCCCTATCCGCCAAGCCATCTTATCTTGCATATCAATATTGTAATAAACGCCTTCTTTATGCTTTGCTTTTTTAGCTTGGTCAAGTGCAATATAAGCAACTTTCAGTGTATCAATACCGCTACTTTGAAAGTCTTGTTGTTGGCATAAGCCCACTCTAAAATCGATAGGGAGTAAATGTTCTTCTGCGTAAAATGAAATACCTAATTGCTCATTCAATTTTTTTAAGTCAAATTCGTCTTGGCGAATAATAAAACCAAAAACATCAGCGCCAATACGTGATAGTAATTTAGCTGTTGGGTAATTTTCTCTTAACCTTTGCACAATGCCAATTAATACTTTATTGCCGACCTCTTGCCCTAAGCCGTTATTAATATCTGCAAAATTAACTACATCAAGTAATACAAATACATGATCGTTCACGTGTGGCTTTTGATAACTCACCACACGCTCAATAAAGTTAGTACGATTTGAAATACCAGTAAGCACATCTTTATAAGCAGCATCTCTTAACTTTACAAATAACCTTATGTTATCAAGTGCTACACTTACATTAGTTAAGAAAATTTCAGCAAATTGTAGCTGTGCTTGTAAGGGAATGTGGTCGCACTCTATATATAAAGCCGCTTTTCGATGCTTACTTTTTAATATAAATGTTGAACTTGAGTCTATGTGTTGGTGCTTTGACAAACCAAAACACGACTCAACTTGTTCAAATACTTTGCTATCAACATTAATTAATTTTTTACCAAAATAGCTTTCGTAATGCCCGCAACCACCTAAGACCTGAATAAAATCATCGCCATCTAACTTACTGCAAACAAGCCCTCTAGGTGAACATTTTAAAATAATACTCATGTGCTTGATGATTTCTTTGCATAATTGCTTAACATCAGTAAGTCCTAAAATAGACTTTGATGCTGAAACAATCGTGTTCATTGCATCACTTTGATATTCAAGCTGACATACCTGCTCGTATGAGCGAATAGCGGTTATAAGCGAAGTTACTAACTTAGAACGAGTCAGCTCTGTTTTCGTTTTATAGTCATTTATGTCGTATTCTCGTATTACTTTTTCTTCTGGTGTAATACCTGCTTGCCCTGTTCTTAAAATAGTTCTTACATGTTGATTATTTAATTCGTCACGCACCCTTTTTACAACCTGCAAACCGGCATCGTCAGTTTCCATAACAACGTCTAAAAAAATAACCGAAATATTTTTATTTTTAGCTAGCACTTCTATTGCTTCTGCACCCGAATAAGCATCGTGAAATCGCAAGCCTGCCCCTAAAAACTCAACGCCAGACAAAGCTAATTTTGTTACAGAATGAATCTCAGGTTCGTCATCAACAATTAAAATATCCCAAAACTTAGTCTGCTCAACAACAGCATCGTCTTCAAAATCTTGTTCAAAAAATAAAAAATCGTTTTGATCTGACGACATTCGCTCTCCTAAGTAGCAATCAATAAATTATTTTTGGTTTATAATCTAATTCATACTATAGTCGATTAATAAAAAGTTGTTGTATTTCAACTTGAAAAACTAATAAAAGGTGTGCTTATTAAACCATTAAAAATATTAATCAAATGCGTACTGTTATTACTATTAGTATTGGCACTGGTAGGGCTAATACTGCCTCAAAGTTATAGTGTAAATAAAACAATCGAAATTAATGCCAATCTTAAAGTAATAAAGCCGCTTATCACCGACTTTAGCCAATGGCAAAAATGGTCTCCATGGGAAAAAGTAGACCCCAGCATACGTTTTACTTTGGGCGAACCCAGTTCTGGCCTAGGGGCTCATCAGTCTTGGAAAGGAAAATGGGGATATGGTGAAATGATCATAACTTCGGTAAGCCAAAATAAAGTCAGCTTCAACATACTTTTAAATGCTGAACATATTATTAGAGGCACTTTTAACCTTAGCGAGCAAAACGGTATAGTTACGTTAATATGTAATATTAAAGGTCAAACAACTGCTCCTTTAATATCTGGTTACACTGCAATTTTAAGCGAGTACGTACTCAGTAATACAGTTTCACTGGGGTTAAATAACCTTCAAACTGTTGCACAGCTTAGTGATCCACAAAGGATAATGCACAGTCATGACAGTCAAAACAGCACAGGCGAGAATTAATCTTGCCAACATCATCGAATCCTTACTTGGTTACCCTATAACAAAAGTAGGTAGTAACGGTGTACTACCCACTAACGAGCAAAGTTACGATATTAAGGGCCAAATTAAGCCGCTTTATCATATCAACAGTGAAAACTCTGTTTTAGCTCGCGCTCAAAAACGCCAAGATTTATTACTTATTAAACAACAACAAAATATAGAATCAATTTTAGCAATGGCTATGGGGTTTTGCCCTGATGTAGCAAGTAGTAAACAGCCCGATGTTGATTGGGTAGAGCATTTTATAGCTCTGTGTGAAGATACTTCTAATGAATCAATGCAAATTTTATGGGCAAAAATTTTAACAGGAGAAACACTCAATCCTGGTACGTTTTCAATTAAAAGCCTACAAACTTTAAAGCATATGACACAGCGAGAAGCAGACTCTTTGCAAAAATGTGTGTCGCTCTCAGGCTATAACGAAAAAGACGACAGCCACTTTATATTACTCGGCTTTTACAAAAAACCGTCCTTGTTTGATTTGCTACGAAAAGGAAATAAAGTATCTTTAAATTTAAGAAAAACGGGTATTAGCTTTCCTGATATTTTAACGCTCATGGATCTTAATTTACTGTATAGAAAAGAAATTGAATCTGCAGTGCTTAAAGCGGGGCAAGAGCTTACCCTTTCATTTTTATCGCAAAAAGTAACGTTAAAAGCAAAGAGTAGTGATTTGGTATTAAGCTATTACAAATTTACTCAAACAGGTGATGAGCTATCTAAACTCATTACTTTTCCTGTCAATAAGGTCTATAAGCAGTTGATTAATAATGCGCTAGAGGGAGAGTTTGATTTAGCGTGGCACGCAATAAAATAATATGCCACGCTTTGTTTAATTAGAAAATACTAATTAAAAATGAACCTGAATACCCGCAAATGGGCCAGATGCATCAATATCAGTAGTAATATCATCTACATCATCAAGTTCTAATACCATAGAGCGGTAACCTGCTTTAACAGCAACATCTACTGCCAAGTTATCAATAAGTTCCCATGCTACGCCTACTTGGTAATCTTGTACTTTACTGTCGTCAATAGCCAAAAAGCTACCTTCAAAAAATACACTTAAACCAGTAAATGGTAAGCCTGCTTCGGCACGGCCGTATGCAAGAGGAACAAAACCAGAGAAGTCTTTGGTTTCGGTAAAGTTAGTACCACCATTTTGGGTAGTGCCGCTTACAACAATATCACCGTCAAACTGTTTAGCATTTAAACCTAGGTCTATTGAAATTAAGTCATTATCAAAAATTTCATAATAAAAAATATAATCAATATGCGTTAAATCACTTACCGTATTTACAGTAGAACCAACAACATAATCAGAACCATTAAAGCTAAATGTATCTGTAAGCAGCGCAGAACCATTTAACTCAAGCTCTGTATACTTTAATTTGATATTTGGTACTAACGGCACTGGGTGCTCAAGCGCCGCGTAATAACTTACAAAAGTCTCATCTTCAAAATTAAAATCTTGAGATGCATTATTTTTGTAAGAAAATTGGCCATCGTTATCTGACTTCCATCCATCAACACCTACGTATAAACCTAGTAGAGTGTCAGCTTGCGCTGCCGGTGCTAAACATGCCATTGAAAGGGCTGCTGCTAAACAATACTTTTTCATTTTTTATCCTTGAGCTAGTAGTTCGCTAAGTTCGATTAAAGCCGCATTGGCTCTAGAAATATAATTTGCCATAACTAAAGAGTGGTTAGCAACATAGCCAAAACCATTCCCGTTTAAAATAAGTGGGCTCCACACTGTTTCTTGGGTTGCCTCAAGCTCACGTATAATTTGTTGAACGCTTACACGCGCATTTTTCTTTTCAAGTACATCAGCAAAGTCGTACTCTATCGCTTGTAAAAAGTGTAGTAACGCCCAAGTAGCACCGCGCGACTCGTAAAATACATCGTCAATTTCTAACCACGGTGTTCTTACTTGCTGCTGAAGTGGAGCAAGAGTTGCTTGTTTATTTGATGAATTACCTGCTAAATCGGTGTTCACTTTTTCTTGGCCTACACTGGCACTTAAACGCTGACTTAAGCTACCTAAACGTTTTTCAGCTTCTTTAAGCCAACTACGTAAGTTATCTGCTCGTGCGTAAAATTGGCTATCGCGCTCATGCTCGTTAGCAATTTGTCCACGATATACCATTAAATAATCAATACCTTTTTGATACTCACCTTCAGCACTTGGCCATGCCCATGCTTCAGAGCTAATATTAAACTGTGGCTGCGCCTTTTTAAGTGCTTCATGTTCCGTTGATTGTGATTGCGAACGGCTAAAATCTTTTCGCATAGAAAGCGATAAATCACGCACCATTTCTAGCGCGCCATATTCCCACGCCGGCATATCATCCATAATAATACTTGGTGGTATTACATCATTTGATAAGTAGCCACCGGGTTTATCTAGTAAGGTATTTGCTACTGTAATTAATGTAGAAGTAGTTACATAACCCGTAACTATTTTTTCATTACGAAGCTGCGCTTGCTCTTTGGCGTTTGCAACAACATCAAAACGTGAAGGCTCAGTGCTCCAATAAACAGCAATTGCGTAAAATATGATAAGCAGTAAAACAACTATTCCTGCTATTTTTCCTTTGTGTTGCGACATGTGTACTCCTAGTGATGAGCGTGTTGAGTAGATGGTTTTGACTGCGTAGCTTGCGCTTCAAGCGACACGACTTGAGCATTAGTGAACAAGCGATTACCGTCACTAAAATATAGCGTGAGTTTGCGTTCTTGCCCTACTTTTAATGGCTCTTGTGGTTCAAATACCATTAAATGATAACCGCCAGGTTGAAAACTGACACTTTCGTGCGCTTTAATTTCAACTGATTCAACTTGTTGCATTTTCATCATGCCGTCTACATGTGAATGCTCGTGTATTTCAACACGCCCTAAGCCATCAATAGTTGCCTTAGTTAAAGTTGCTGCGGCTCCACTGTGATTTATTAGCGTTAAATAACCTACAGTTGAAGTACTGCCAGGTAAAAACTCTCTAACTTGCGCGTTAGTTACTTCGAGCACAGCCACATCAGAACCATGATCGTGCCCTGAGTGCGCCGCCAACGATGACGAAAAAAAACTAAATATTAATGCAGAAGCCATCGAAAAACATAGTTTCGTCATCATTCTTATCCTTATGAAAACTTTAAATTACAGGCTAAATTTAACATAGTTAACCTATAATAGTCAGTCAAATTAAGGATTAAGAGGCTACTTTTTTGTTATCGGCAACAAGCCAACACAACACTGCAACAAATAGTAACGGCCATGCAATCATTATAGATCCGAATAAAAGCGCTAAAACAGTCCCTGCTAATGCCACTACACCCGCACCAACTAATCCCATAGTAATTAAAGCCACTACAGCAACTACAGCAACAATTGCGGCCAAAGCACCTACAAGCTCAAGCCCAGCCCAGCTAATATCAGCAATCCATAACGGCAACTGCCAAGAATCAATCTGCACAAACGTTATTAAATCAGTAAACAGTAATAAATAGATAATTACACATACTGCCAAAGCTTTCATAGTAATTCTCCTTATACCAACCGGCTTATATATGAGGTCGATTTAACGATAAGAAAATTGCGCTATAACTAGGCAAAAATTTTTATATCTAGTTGTTCTAAATAAAAATTTTTAACAACGTTATAGAGTGATTTAATTCGTTAAATTGTTCAAATATTTATGCCTATTGGTATTAATACTCTTTATTTTCAAGGCAGCAATGCGCTATAAAATAACCAAGTGCAATTGCAAACGGAAAACTCAAAAACAACAAAATAGTAACTACGCGTGTTGCCCATACAGGAAAGTCCAATCTATGAGCTAAACCACTACACACACCCGATATTTTTTTATTTAGAGTATCTTTATACCAACCTCGTTGACGATTAAAGCTGTTCATAGCAATCTCCTAAGCAGTTTGTTTTAAATTAGTATTTAAGTCCGCTTTTAAGCGAGCCAGTTCAGCATCAATTTTTTCATTTTTAACTAACGACTCAATTTGGGCACTCATAGAGCTTGCTGTATCAGTCAGCTCATAAGCCTCTACTTGAGCTTCAATACCTTCAACACGCTGCTCTATTTGTTCAAAACGAGACAACGCATGAGCTACTTTATCGCTTTGTAGTTGCGTACTGATTCGCCCTCTAGCAATAGCAACATTATGACGCTGCATTAACTGAGCTTGCTTAGTTTTGGCCATAGCCATTTTTTGCTGCAGACGCTCACAATCAACCTTAATTTTTGCAATAGACTCTTGCAGTGTTTCTAGTTGAGTTTGCTTATTCTCAATGCTTTCGTTAACGCGCTGCTTTTCAAGTAAGGCAGACTTAGCAAGGTCATCACTGCCCTTCTCAACCGCACGTTCTGCTTTAACTTGCCAAGCTGCTAATTCTGTTTTTTTAGTATCAATTTGGCGATTAATTATTTTCTCTTCACACAATAAAGCGGCTGCTGTACTACGGCACTCATTCAACGCATCTTGCATCTCGGTAAGCATCAAGTTTAAAAGTTTTTCTGGGTCCTCAGCTTTATCAAGCATAGCGACAATGTTTGATTGAATTACGTCATTTACGCGGTTAAATATTCCCATGGTATTCTCCTGTTGATTTTTAATTAATTTCAACAAGAAGATTCCAAGAGTTGTGCCAAGTTCATCAAAACAAAAATAAAACATTTAAAATCATACTGATAAACAAAAAGCACTCTAGTTTTTAGTGACTTCAAGCTGAACAGCATAGAGTGTAATTGGCCAATAAATTATGCTTTTGACTAATATTTAGGATCAAAAAAGCCACTCGAAAGTGGCTTAAATTTAGAACTTTTAAAGCTTAGCTTTATTCTGGTACAAAGCTTAATGCTTTATCCATTACCGATAAATCAGCTTGCTTACCATGACCACTTTCAGAAAGGTGGCGTCTAAAACCTCGTGCACCAGGCTGCCCCTGAAAAATACCGAGCATGTGACGTGCAATATGCCAAAAATTAGCACCCAAACGCATTTCTTCTTCAATGTAGCTGTACATTGAGCGCACTACGTCGTGGCGTGATTGTGTGTTTGCAGCATCACCATAAATTTTCTCATCAACGTCATTGAGCATAAATGGGTTACTGTAAGCTTCACGCCCAATCATTACACCATCAATATGTTGTAGATGTTCTAGGCTCTGCTCAATTGTTTTAACACCGCCATTTAGGCTTAAGTCTAGCTGCGGATAATCTTTTTTAAGTTGATAAACACGTGGGTAATCAAGCGGTGGGACTTCACGATTTTCTTTCGGGCTTAAACCATTAAGCCATGCTTTACGAGCATGAATAATAAAATCATCACATCCTACTTTATGAGACGCTTCAATAAGCGCACATAAAAACTCATACGAATCTTGCTCATCAATACCAATACGCGTTTTAACAGTTACAGGAATACTTACTTCGTTTTTCATTGCTGCAACACACTCAGCAACTAATTGAGGCTCAGCCATTAAGCATGCGCCAAATCGACCATTTTGAACTCTGTCTGACGGGCAACCTACATTTAAATTTATTTCGTCATAACCACGCTCACCTGCGAGCTTTGCACATTGCGCAAGCGCTTTAGGATCAGAGCCACCAAGTTGCAGTGCAACTGGGCCTTCGTGTTTATTAAAATGTAAGTAGTCGCCTCGACCAAATAAAATAGCCCCTGTGGTTATCATTTCAGTATAAAGCACAGTATGTTTAGTCATTTTGCGATGAAAAGTACGACAATGGCGATCAGTCCAATCAAGCATCGGTGCCACGCTAAACCGCCTAAACCTTGCATTACTTACCATTACCGGGCTTGAGCCCTTATTTAGTGTATTACTCATATAGTCTGAATTGCCTTGAATTGCCTTGAACCGCCGCGAGTTTCGATATAAAGTCACCCTATAGTCACCCTTATAGGGTTGGACTGATCAATAACTTAGGGTTAAATCATGGCTTCATATAATATCGAAAAACGCCGTCTTGCTTCAGGCGACTACCGTTATAAGTGCGTAGTACGCGAGAAATCTAAGGGCAAGATTATACACAATCAAAGTAAAACATTCAGTAAAAGAGTGTTGGCTGAGAGTTGGGGTAAGAAACAAGTTAACGATATCGAGCAATCGAGGGTGACTGAAACTAAAAAGACGGCCACCCTAGGCACCCTGATGAATATGTATTATGAAAACCATGATTTATGGAATGCCACTGGCCGTACTAAACAGTTTGTTATTAAGATGCTGATTGATTGTGATATAGCTTCTGTTTTATCAAATGAATTACGCACTAGCGATTTAATTGAGCATTGTAAAAACAGGCGTAGCGCTGGCGCGGGGCCAGCGACTATTTATCATGATATTGCATATTTACGCAGCGTTATGAAAAAGGCGGGACCAGTATGGAATATTGATGCTAACCATAAAATATTTGAAGATGCTGTGCCGGTACTTATTGAAATGGGTTTAGTGGGCAAAAGCCAAAAGCGAACCCGCCGCCCTACCGACAATGAATTAGATAAATTACGCGATGGTTTAAAGGAACGCATGGACTACAGACCAAACGGTAAAGTGCGTATTCCGTTTTTAGATATTTTAGATTTTAGTATTTTAACTTGCATGCGAATTGGTGAAGTTTGCAAACTGCGCTGGGAAGATTTAAACGAAGATCACAAAACTATTTTAGTCCGCGATAGAAAAGACCCGCGTAAAAAAGAAGGCAACCACATGATAGTTCCTTTGCTGGCTGGTTCATTTGATATTGCTATGAAACAGCCTAGAGATGATGAGTTAATATTTCCTTATAACTCACGATCCGTTACTGCTGGTTTTCAACGTGTGCGTAATTCTTTGGGGATTGAGGATTTGCGATATCACGATTTGCGCCGTGAAGGTGCTAGCCGATTATTTGAGAAGGGTTATTCAATTGAAGAAGTGGCCCAAGTGACAGGCCACCGTAATTTAAATATTTTGTGGCAGGTTTATACGCAGCTATTTCCGCATAAATTACATGATAAGTTTAATACCTAGCTTAAAAGCTCTCTATTTATAATTTCGGTATTATATAAAAGGCTATGTAGTATCGAATCTAAATGTTTTTGGTTTAATCTGATATAACTCTCACCATCAGTTAACAAAGTTAAAATTGCTTGCATCTCTGTGTTTAGTTCTGCGATTCGATCTAGCTTTTCCATCATAATACAAATTACCTTTTCTGTTATTTGCAGATAGCCTAACCTACTTTTAAAATCGCGCAACTGAATGGGATTTCACTATTCTACTACTGGCTTTAGTGTGCTTTTTAAGCTGCTGGCTGCTGATTTGAGAGCGGTAAATTCGCCCTTCGTTATTGGTGCGCCTGCACCTGCTCCGGTGTGTCCGTGGGTTTCTAAGCTTTGGTTTATATCTTTTACCAAACTTATTAAATCAAGAAGTACTTGCGCCACGTTTACTGAATTATCCCCTAACCACACTGTCTTACCTTCTATCTTAGCTAGCCCAGCGGCTTTTGCGTGTAGGGTTTTGAGCGTGGTTAGGTTTATGTTTTCGGTTGCTTCAACGTCTACCTGCTTTTTACTGCCAAGTAACAGCCCTTCTAAAGCTACAATTAAGGCTTTTTCACCTACTACTGTTTTCAGGGCGCCCATGACTTCGGTTATTTGGTTGCCGTCTATTTTTAATATGTCGTGCGTGGCTATATTGGTATTGCGTTCATGATGATTTTCTAAACAGTTGCGCGATTTTCTTTTTGTGGTACCGCTGGTTTGGGTTATATCGCCATCAGTTGTGGTGTGCCAGTTCCCGTCGCGGCCTTGTATTTTGCTGCGGCTGTTTTGCTGTAGCGTAACATCGGTGCGTTTGTGCTCGGGCACTAAACTTTGCCATGGTAATAAACTGGTGATGACGGGATGGCTGTTTAGGCCATCGATGTACTGTATTAAACACTGCATGCCTGGCATAGGTTCGTTCAACAAACCGTGATCGGATGCTTGCCCTGTGCCGAGTGTTACTTGCTCAAATACAGGCACGAATAATGGCTCATTTGTGAGCGGGTTTAATAGCTGCACGTCGGCCGCTTTTAGTGGTCTAAATGCGCTGCTGATTGCTGCGGCGCCACTTGGTAGGTCGTATATTTTTTCGATACGTGCAAGTTGCGGCAGGTGTTTACGCTCGTTTAACTCTGGAAAGTAGCGCTGTATTAGGCGTTTAATGGCTTGTTTGACCATCGTATGTGCATCCTGTTATTAATTAAGGTTACTTCGGTAATATGACGCCCGTTTAGCTTTATGCCTGGTCTTAATTTTGGAATGGCGATCAACTCACCGGTAGTTGAGCTTTGGGCTGTTATTATATGCTCTGGAAAATCGTTTATTGCTGCAAGCGGCCAGCGAGAGTCGTGCCAACTACCGACAAATATTTTGCCATCGGGGCGTTGTTGAAATATAAAATCACTAATGCCCCATGCTTTGCCTATTTGCTTTAGCGCTTCAATACCTGTGCCGCTATGATAAAACGCGGGTGTAATTTTATTTAAGTATTCGGCGTTTTCAGGGGTTGCAAACTCAACTCCGAGTTTTGTTAACTCATCAAGCACCGCTTTAATTGTTGCGTGACGAACCGCCAGCGGTGCGGGGAAACTTAACGCGCCGAGTAATTCACGACAGGTTAAATACCAGCGCCCATTAGCTTGATGTTTTGATTCTATAACGCCGAGAAAATACGGGATCATATTATCTAGTGCGTAACCTAGGTGCAGTTCAACTAAGCCGCTTGGTTCTTGTTTTGTAACCACCTCAAACTTTGCGCGGCCTGTGCTGGCAATATCGAGCTGTACGGTTTTAGCTACTATGTTAGTAACCGGCTGACCCGCTATTTTTAAGGTGTTAGATAGGCGGGTGCTCATGGCCCTTCGACCTCGTTGAATTTATTTTGCACATCGTCGTTACTGGTTGTTGCTTGTGGCTCGGCGTTAGTGCTGGCTTGCTCGTCTAGTTGCTGTTGTTCGCGCTCTGAGACTGATTGCACCTCAACGAGTTTAAATGTTACTTGCCAGGCGCGTTTTTCTTCAAGCTCGGTTGCTTTTACTTCACCGTCAAATTTTGCTTTACGAATTTTATATGCCTCGGCCAATGCATTGGTTATTGTGTAAACAACACGGGCGCCGTTTTCGTCTAACGCTTTTGATTTGGCGATAAGGGCTGCTAGCTCGCTTTCATCCAGCATGGGTATTTTTGTTTTTACAGTTATTAAACCAGGCTTAACACCTTGGTCACTACTCAGCGCAAAGCTACCAAACCCCGACATATCACC
>NZ_AUTP01000132.1:0-9929 GCF_000498075.1 Pseudoalteromonas sp. TAB23 | reverse complement strand
TCTCGGCAATTGCTCCTGCATTGCTCTACCTTCTGCATCCATGCAGTCGTAAATGAGAATTTTTTAACACAGGTAGCGACACGTTTAGCCCCGCAAAATGATTAAGTATTATTGTGGATTGGTATATACTTTTTAATAATTAAATAGGCGTTAAGCAAGTTGTAAAAGCCCACACTTGTTTAGCGCCTGCTTGTTTTAGTGCACTAGTAGCTGCGTTTAATGTTGCCCCTGTCGTCATCACATCATCAACAATAGCGACTGTTTTACCGCCCATATCCTCTGTACAAATAAAGGCATTTTTTAAGTTTTTAATACGCTTTGCTTTAGATAGTTCCGACTGGGCTCGTGTTTTTTTATTGCGAATAAGTACGTTACTCACTGATGCGTAATTAGCTAAACATGGTTGCCAAACTTGGCTTACCTGATTAAACCCGCGAGTAATGAATCGGCTTTTATGAAGAGGTAAAATAATAAAGGTATCTGGCAAAGTAGGGCTTTGCTCAAAAAACTGCGTTAATTGTTTTTGTATAACTTGCTGCAGTGCCTTTTTATAATGAATTTGATTATTAAATTTTAGCCTTTTAAGCCAATGTTCAAAGGGAGGTTGATAAAAAGCACAGGCAAATAATTTATCAAACTCGCAATTAGGAAACATCTCAACAATATCGGGTCGATGCAGTAAATTCTTATGCTTACTAAAATCAAACAATGGTAAATCTTCAAGGCAATAATCACAAAGCCCTAAAGAGGTCGTAATCGTATTTTGACATTGCATGCAATAAGAGGGAAATAACCAATTTAAAACGGCTTGTTTCACTGACTCGCTCCTTGCATTGCAATCGCCTTTTTAAACGTTATGATGAGCCTAAGTTTGGTAAAGGTTAGGCAAATATGCAAAATGAGTTAGTGTTATTACATGGTTGGGGAATGAATCAGGGCGTATGGCAGTTAGTACAGCCAGAACTTGAGTTTTTATATTCAGGAAGTGTACGTAGCCTTGACCTACCTGGGTTTGGTAATAGCCATGTTTGCCCAAGCCCTTATACTTTGCATGATGCAGCAGAAACTTTAAGTAAGCAGTTAAAGCCGAAGACCATTTTAATGGGGTGGTCGTTAGGTGGATTATTTGCACTTTATATTGCTAAGCATTGGCCTGAAAAAGTATCAAAAGTTATTTTAATTGCATCGACTCCTTTTTTTGCGGAGGCAGATAATTGGCCCGGAATAAAAGCGAATGTATTGGCGCAGTTTAAAGAGCAGTTAGTTAATCATCGAGAAAAAACAATAGAGCGCTTCTTAGCTATTCAAGCGATGGGTAGCGAGTCGGCGCGTGATGATATAAAGCTGCTTAAACAATTACTAAATCAGTACAGCGCACCACAAAGCGACGCCCTGAGCGCTGGTTTAGATATTTTACAAAACGACGATTTACGTGATTTATTTGCTCATTGCCCAGTACCTATCAAAGGAGTATTTGGCCGACTTGATGCCTTAGTGCCTTATAAAGCAATTAGTGAAATGTCAGTACTAAATACTGAGTTTGAATACGAAGTGCTAGATAAAGCGTCGCACGCGCCATTTATTTCTCATAAAAGTGAGTTTTTATCTGTCGTTAAATCAATGCTTTAAAATAGAGCTAAGAATAGCGCTGTTTAAAGCTTTATTTTGAGCAGAACCTGAGCGATAATTAAACAATGTTTATTTGGTGGAGGTTTTAATATGCCAATCGGATCTGTATTTAATAGTGGTGTAGAAGGGTTTAATCGAGCTAGCCAAGGTATTGAAAAGGCCAGTGCTGAGATTAACCGTGCCAGTATAGAACAGCAAGATGACGCACAATTAGCGCAGCAACGTCAGCTTACAGCAGCACGCCCTGAAGAAGCTATTACTGCACCTGTAGCACAGCCAGCTCGTGTTGATGAAGCGCTTGTTAACTTAAAAGTTGAAGAGTTTAATGCCAAGGCAAATATGCAATCAATTCAAACGGCCGATGATGTACTTGGCACGTTAATCGATATTAAAGTTTAGTATTATGAATATTGTCACGCCATTTCCGTCTATCAATATAAACACTGCAAATGTTTATACGGAAACTGCACGGCGTGACAACCAACTACGCGAAGTTATTCCTGCTCCCGCATCTAGTAGCGCAAGCAATACAGAAACCAAAGCGCAAAGTGATTCTGAAAAAGCAAAATTACCAGGCAGTAGCGATGGTGCGACGTATAACGCAACGGGAAAAATAGCAGACGAAAAGTCAGTTCAGCAGCGCGATGGAAACTCAGAAAACCCTGAGGGCTCTGAGGAAGAAAGTGAAACAATCGAGAAAAAAGAATCTGAGCAAGAAGAGCTGCAATTAGAACAAGAACAACAACAAATTACAGAGCTAAAAGCACGAGATACTGAAGTACGAATACACGAGCAAGCGCACGCTTCTGTAGGTGGGCAACATGCTGGCTCGCCAAGCTATGAGTATCAACGTGGCCCAGATGGTACTAACTACGCAGTTGGCGGAGAAGTACAAATAGATGTATCTGAAATTCCGGGTGACCCGCAAGCGACTATAGACAAAATGCAAACGGTACGCGCTGCCGCATTAGCGCCTGCAGAGCCTTCGGGAGCTGATCGCTCTATTGCTGCAGATGCTACGCAAAAGCTAGCAGCGGCTCAGGCTGAGCTTGCACAACCTGAAAAAGAAGACGACGAAGACGCAAAAAGTAAACTTGAAGCGTCATTCTCTAGCGATGAAAGCAGCGATACAAAAACAGCTAAAAGTGACGAGCAAACACGTGATGCCGATGTTGAGGCACGGGCGGGGCGTATTGCTAACTTTTATCAAATGGCTACATCGCCAGCGAGACAAAGTAGTTTTTCAGCGTTAAGTTAATAATTTAGTAAAACGTAACCACAAAAAAACCGCTTACGCGGTTTTTTTCGTTTTAGCTTAGCTGTACAAGTATTATTTTTTCACTTTAGCATTAGCGAACGCATCGGCAAATGCATTACCCATTAACGCATTGCCATTGTCACGTTTAGGCTTTGCAGCGCGAGGTTGCGAATTATTAGCACGTGTTTGTGGCTTTTGCGTAGCTGGCGCTGCTGACTTATTACTTGTGTCAATGTCGTCATCTAAGCGCATAGTAAAGCTTATACGTTTACGTGCAGCGTCTACTTCAACAACTTTAACCTTTACAATATCACCAGCTTTAACAACTTCACGCGGATCTGATATAAATTTATTCGTGATTGCTGAAATATGCACTAAACCATCTTGGTGAACACCTACATCAACAAACGCACCAAAATTAGCAACGTTTGAAACCACGCCTTCTAAAATCATACCTGGTTTTAGGTCACTAATTTTTTCAACACCGGCTTTAAACTCAGCTGTTTTAAATTCAGGGCGAGGATCTCGACCTGGTTTATCAAGCTCAGTAATAATGTCGGTAACGGTTGGTAAGCCAAATTTTTCGTCAGTGTAATCGTTAGCAGCAAGTTTAGTTAAAAAGTCGCTGTTACCAATTAGGTTACTGACATCTACTCTATTGCGTTCACAAATACGTTTAACAACAGGATAAGCTTCAGGGTGAACTGATGAGTTATCTAGAGGATCGCTACCATTGTTAATACGTAAAAAACCAGCCGCTTGTTCAAATGCTTTTGGCCCTAAACGCTCAACCTTTTTAAGCTCACTACGTTTAGTAAATGTGCCGTTAGCATCGCGATAATTAACGATATTTTGCGCTAATGTTTTGTTCAAACCAGATACGCGTGTAAGTAGCGGTACCGATGCCATGTTTAAATCTACGCCTACTGAGTTTACACAGTCTTCAACTACTGAAATAAGGCTTTGGCCTAATTGGCTTTGCGATACATCGTGTTGGTATTGGCCAACACCAATTGATTTTGGCTCAATTTTAACAAGTTCAGCAAGAGGATCTTGAAGGCGGCGCGCAATAGAGACAGCCCCTCGTATAGAAACATCTAAATCTGGGAATTCATTAGCTGCAAATTCAGAAGCTGAGTAAACCGATGCACCCGCTTCGCTAACCATAATTTTACTAAGCTTAAGTTCGCTGTTTGCTTTCATAAGCTCAGCAACCAACTTATCTGATTCGCGTGATGCAGTACCGTTACCAATCGCAATTAGCTCAACTTTATGCTGACGACAAAGCTGCTCTAACGTACGCACTGATTTATCCCAATGATTTTGTGGTGCATGAGGGAAAATAGTTTGTGTAGCTAGTAATTTACCTGTGCTATCAACAACGGCAATCTTACAGCCAGTACGAAGGCCTGGATCAAGACCTAAAGTAGTACGAGGGCCTGCAGGTGCTGCCATTAATAAATCTTTTAAGTTTTTAGCAAATACGTCGATTGCACCAGCTTCTGCTTTTTCGCGCATTGCTGCAAAAAATTCATTCTCTAGGTGTAATCCTAACTTAATTTTCCACGCCCATTGCACAACGTTTAATAACCAAGGACTTGCCGCTTTATATTTAATATCTAAACGGTAATGGTCAGCAATCATGTTGGCACATAGTTGCGCTGAATTTTCAGCGCTAGGCTCTGGATTAACATTTAACTGAAGTACACCTTCATTTCGGGCTCTAAGCATAGCAAGCGCACGGTGAGAAGGTACTTTTTTGAGAAGTTCTTGATGCTCGAAGTAGTCACGGTATTTTGCACCCGCTTGCTCTTGGCCTTTAATTACAGTGCTTTCAATTGCGCCGTTTTGGCTTATGTGGCTTCTAAATTTAGCAAGTAATTTTGCGTCTTCAGCAAAGCGCTCCATCAAGATAAATTTAGCGCCTTCGAGTACCGCTTTTGTATCTGCGAAACCTTTTTCAGCATTTACAAACTGCTCTGCTTGTTGCTCTGGGTAAAGGTTAGCATCTTTAAATAGTGCATCTGCAAGTGGTTCTAAACCAGCTTCAATTGCTATTTGGCCTTTAGTACGGCGCTTAGCTTTATAAGGTAGGTATAAATCTTCAAGTTCAGTTTTACTTTGTGCATTAGTTATATCGGCACTTAGCTCTGGCGTTAATTTATTTTGCGATTCGATGGTCGATAAAATAAAACTGCGGCGCTCTTCTAGTTCACGTAAATACGATAAACGCTGCTCTAAAAGGCGTAATTGGGTGTCGTCTAGGCCGCCGGTAACTTCTTTTCTGTAGCGGGCAATAAAAGGAACAGTTGCGCCTTCATCAAGTAATTTTGTAGCTGCAACAACCTGTTGCTGCTGTGCGTTTAACTCACCGGCTAAACGTGCAGAGATATCGCTCATGCAAAAACCTTTTTATACAATAAAATAAGACCAGAAGCGTGTTACTGGCGCCGTTAATTGCTTGAATAATATCACAGGAGGTAGTAATAAAAAGCTCTTAAAGCAAGCTATTTCACTTGCTTTAAGATGGTTGGGAGGGGAGTAAATCAATTCAACTAAAAGAGCGCCCTAGTGAGGATGCTCAATGTTTTCTAATACTTCACTGAAAGAGTGAGCAATAGGGCTAATATGTAGTGGAATATGTAATGTTTTAGCTATTTGGCGAGCTGAAATTAAACCACAAATTTCGCTACTTGCTGTTGTTACTAATAAAAACATTACACCTTGATGCTCCATTGTTTGCAGCGCATCACCAATACATGCATAGCTTAAACTTTGCATGCTTACACCTGTAAGTCGGCTAATTGGCGTCATAATATCGCGCAAGCTTACTTCACTTCGTGGGGTATTTAAACGCTCTGCAATAATAGTAATTTTAGAGCTTTGTAAATCGGCGCTAGAAACAAGACCAATCAATTTTTGGTTCTCGTCGGTTACTAAAACAAAATCAGATTGTTGTGCACTAACTTGTTTAAGTGCATCTGTAATCGTTGTTGTATGCTCTGCACGAATAGGCGTTTTTTGAGTAAAGTTATTTACCATTTTTAGCGCTGGAGATGATAAATCAATCAATGGTTGATCATCTGCAAATGTGCTTGCAATAACGCCGTGAGAAACATTTTGAGTACGTAATTCTTTAAAGTTAGACATAGTAGTCACCTTAGTAGTTATAAAATTTAATTAAGTTGTAAAGTAATGAATTAAATTAAATAGCTAGGTGGTCCGCGTTGGTACGCAGTGCTAAAAGGTCTGTTTAGATTGGTACTCTTATAAAAAGAATCTACGACATTAGGAAGTGGTTGAAGCGACCTAAAGGTAATAGTATTAACGTGAGAGTCTACGTCAAAATCGAGGTTTGCTTGGTCAGGAATGTCACAAGCAATAAAGTGATTAGATAGTTTAGCGTTATCAAGGTTTACTTCAGTGTTACTGGCATGCAGCGTCAAACTTACACTCATTAAAAGTGCAAACAATACGGCATTATTTAATATGCGCTGTACTATGTTTGACATAACCACGACCTTAATTAACTGCTTTCAAATTAAACAAATCAACTTGAATAATTCAGTTATAGCTTATTGGCTTAATTTACACAATCAAAAGTTAACATGATCTGAATCAAAACTTTTTATTTCTTTTTTTGGTAATCGATACTGTTTACATACCACTGTTTTTTACCCTGAGGAGTAGGTACCTCAAAATCGTCATCTATTTGTTTTTTAATTAGCGCCCGCGCCATAGGTGAGTCTATCGATATGTAATCTTTTCGGTCGTAAATTTCATCAGGTCCGACAATTCTGAATTTTTTAGTTTCACCTTCTTCGTTTTCAATTTCGACCCATGCACCAAAAAACACTTTTCCATCTTGAACGGGAGAGTAGTCGATGATTTTTAAATCAGGTATGCGTTTGCGTAAATAGCGTACACGACGGTCAATTTGGCGTAGCAAACGCTTGTTGTACTGATAGTCTGCGTTCTCAGAGCGATCTCCGAGGCTGGCTGCCCAGCTTACTATTTTTGTTACTTCTGGGCGTTTAACGTTCCATAGTTGGTCGTGTTCTTGTTGTAATTGTAAGTAACCTTCGCGGGTAACTAAATTTGTTTTCATGGTGAATTCTTTATTAGCTCTAATGGTGTGCACGTTATTAAATTTGCCAAAACTTGTCGAGCGTAAAATGTAATAAAGTACGAGTAAGTAAGCTTTGAAATGTTCAGTAACAATCTAAGCAAGTAATTAGTTTTTGATTATTAAGTTTTTCATTTATATTAACTAGTAATTGGATATAAAAATAAGAAAGAGATTATGGGACACGAAACCACAAAAGTATTAGTTGTTGATGACGATATGCGCTTACGCAGTTTGCTTGAACGTTATTTAGTAGAGCAAGGCTTTATTGTTAGAACCGCAGGAAACTCGGAGCAAATGGATAGACTCCTAGAGCGAGAAAACTTTCACTTAATGGTTCTCGATTTAATGCTCCCAGGCGAAGATGGCTTATCTATTTGCCGCCGTTTACGCCAAAAAGAAAATGAAATTCCTATTGTTATGCTTACTGCAAAGGGCGACGAAGTAGATCGCATTATTGGTCTTGAACTTGGCGCTGACGATTACATTCCAAAACCATTTAACCCACGTGAGCTACTTGCTCGCATAAAAGCCATTTTACGTCGCCGAGCAAAAGAAGTGCCAGGCGCACCTGCTGCTGAAGAAAACTTAATCGCTTTTGGTAAATTTACGCTTAATTTAGCAACGCGCGAAATGAGTGAAGGGGATAAAACAATATCGCTTACCAGTGGTGAGTTTGCAGTGCTTAAAGCGCTTGTTTCGCATCCACGTGAGCCACTTAGCCGCGATAAGCTAATGAACTTAGCGCGTGGCCGCGATTACAGTGCGCTTGAGCGAAGCATTGATGTGCAAGTGTCGAGACTTCGCCGCATGATTGAAGTAGATGCTGCCAATCCGCGATATATTCAAACCGTTTGGGGTTTGGGGTATGTGTTTGTTCCCGACGGTGAAAAGTAATATTTATGGGCATGTTTCCGCGCAGTGCTTTTGGACAAACTGTTTTTTTAGTGGCGGCTCTGCTGCTCATAAATCAAATAGTGTCTTATGTTACGGTTAGTTTTTATGTTGTAAAACCAACCATTGAGCAAGTTAACTTGATGCTTGCTAAGCAAATTAAAACAGTATTCATTGACTGGGAAGATGGCGTTGAAATAAACGACGAAGTATCTGCAAAGTTTTTTGAAATTACCGGCATTGAAGTCATGACGCAGCGCGAAGCAATGCGCCAAGGGCTTGGGCAAAGCCGCGAATATTCTATGCTATCGCGCAGCATGACTGAGCAACTTGGAGGTTATTCTCGTGTACGTATTAGCCAAACTGATCCGTTGATTTATTGGGTTGAAGCACCGCAAGCGCCAGGTTATTGGGTAAAAGTACCGCTTAAAGGCTTTAAAGAGAACAACTTAGAGTTTTTAACTTTTTACTTATCAAGTATTGGCTTTTTAAGTGTGCTGGGTGGGTGGTTGTTTGCAAGGCACCTTAATAGACCATTAAAAGCACTGCAACAAGCTGCAGTGAAAGTGGGTAAAGGCGACTTTTCTACCAAGTTAGAAGAACAAGGCTCAACAGAAGTAATAGAAGTAACGCGCGCGTTTAACCAAATGTCGCGCGGAATTGCCGCACTTGAAAACGACCGCCGTTTACTAATGGCCGGTGTATCTCATGATTTACGTACGCCGCTTACGCGTATTCGTTTAGCTACCGAAATGATGGTTGATGAAGACGACTATCTCCGTGAAGGTATTATTTACGATATAGAAGACATGAACGGGATTATTGATCAGTTTATTGAGTATCTACGCCACCATAAACGTGAAGAACTAAGTTGCGAAGATATAAATGCTTTAGTTGCCGAGGTTGTCAATTCTGAGCTTCAGCATCAACGTACTATTACGTTTAAAAGTAATCCAAATATAGGCAATATACCGTTAAGCTCTGTGGCTATTAAACGTGTAATTACTAACATGATTGGTAATGCGCTGCGTTATTCTGAGGGCGATATTGAAGTACTTAGCTACTTTAATTCAAACAAAAAATATGTAGTTATCGCTGTAAACGATAGTGGCCCCGGCATTCCTGAAAACGAATTAGAGTCTGTTTTTGAGCCTTTTAAACAAGGCGATGCTGCACGAGGAAGTGAAGGCAGTGGCCTAGGCCTTGCTATTATTAAACGCATTGTTGATATGCACGACGGTAAAGTAAAACTAGAAAACCGCCCAGAAGGCGGTTTAAGTGCACAAGTATATTTGCCAATAAAGGTATCAACCCCTGCATAGTAAATGCAGGGGCTTTATTATATTAAAGTGCTTTAAAACGAATAGCTGTACCGCCACTAGTGGCTAATTTAAGCGTTAGTTTATCGCTTGCAGTTACAATACGTTTTTCGATAGCTATATCGTACGGATTATTTTTCCACTCTGCGCTTTTACCATCTTTATAAATTTGTGCTTCAAACTTTTTGCCTTGCTCTAAAAAGTCGAGTTTTACCTCAACAGTTCTGGCTTTTTCGTCCGTAACAGCACCTAAGTACCAATCATTTCCTGAGTATTTAGTGCTTTTACGTTCTTTACGAGCGAATACAATAAAGTCGCCTACTTCACCATCAATAGCAATACTTTGCTGCCAATCTGTTGGTACGTCTTGAATGAATTGAAACGCATCGGGCTTAGCCAAATAGTTTTTAGGTAAGTCGGCAGCCATTTGAATTGGGCTATACAAAACAACATAAAGCGCGAGTTGTTTGGCGAGTGTGGTTTGTGGGCGGTTTGTATCGCCTCCTAAACCATTAAAGCTCATATCAAAAATACCTGGCGTAAAGTCCATTGGTCCTGCAAGCATGCGGGTAAAAGCAAGCATTGGTACATGCTCTGGTGGGTTAGGTGGTGAACCCCATGCATTATATTCTTGTCCGCGTGCACCTTCGCGCGCGATCCAGTTTGGGTAAGTACGGCGCAGGCCTGTATCTTTAATTGGCTC
>NZ_AUTP01000131.1:0-1922 GCF_000498075.1 Pseudoalteromonas sp. TAB23 | reverse complement strand
TTGGTGATCAGCGCTTCAACGGTGCGCCAAAAAGGGCTAAACGGTGAGTTATTAGCAATCTGTATGTTTTGCTCTTTTAGCTGTGCTTGCCATTGCTTCGCTGCTGATTGCTCGTCCATTGGCAAGCCTGCATTTTGCATCATTGCTTTAAAGTTCATTGCTGCTCCCATACTGGCGCGTTTGTGCGTTAATGCTTAATGTGCCGTCGTCGTTGCGGTGCACTTTTATTGTGCCTGGTTTTACGCGATTGTCTTGCTCGGTTAGTAATTCGAGTTCGGTTAATATTGGCTCTATTGCGTTTTTGTTGCGCAGGCCAACAAGCTTGGTTAGTAAGCCGCTTTCTAAAATGCGGTGCTTTATATCCTGGCTTATTACGTCTGCTTTTTTAAACGTGCTTGGGCTTAGCGAGTCGTTAAGCATAAAGTCGCCGTCTTGTATTTCTAGGTCTATGTGTAGCGCTATATCAAATTTCATTAACCTGCTAGCTCCATCATTTGTTCAAAGCTTTGCGCTAAGTCGTCTGATTTAAAGTTTACGTTCTCAATGCTTATATGCTTGCTGCTGTCACTGCTATTGCTGTTGTTGTTTGTACTGCTGCTGTTGTTAGTTAGGCTTTGCAGGTAAGCCGACTTTTGCAGCTTAGGCTTATATGCAGTGGCCTGTTGTTCTGCGCTAATTTGCTGTGCTTTTTCGGCGTTGTTGCTGGCTGTGTTAGTAATTATCTGATCTGTTTTTACGCTGGGCAATGCTGGCTCTGGCGCCGCGCCTTGATTAACGCTTACCAGCTGCGCTTGCTTAGCGTTATAAACAGGGGAATTTGCCGAGTTAGTAATATTGTTATTTGCAACCGTAACTGCTTTATTTTGCTCGCTTGGGAATGCATTGTTTATTAATGCCTGGCTGCGGGCTTGCGCCTGTAAATTTAACGGTGCGGTGCTGTCGGTTGGCACTGCAGGTAAGCGCTGGCTAGTAAATTTAAATGCATCGTTTGCGGCTTCACGCTCAGTCATTGCTTTTGGTTGGGCAGCTATGTCCGCTGACGCTAAGCTGTTTTGCGTAGCGTTATTTACACTGCTATTTACCGCTGCTAATGCCTTCGTGCTAGTTGCGCTGTTAGTTACCGTTGCCGCATTGTTTTGCATGGCGTTAGTTGCGTTGTTGATTGCCGTTGCCGCATTGTTTTGCGTGGCGCTAGTTGCGTTGTCGATTGCCGTTGCCGCATTGTTTTGCGCGGCATTAGTTGCGCTGTTTACTGCCGTTGCCGCATTGTTTTGCGTGGCGTTCACTGCGCTGCTAGTTACTGCGCTGCTAGTTACTGCGCTGTTATTTACTGCGTTGTTTTGCTCGCTTGGGAATGCATTATTTATTAATGCCTGGCTGCGGGCTTGCGCCTGTAAATTTAACGGTGCGGTGCTGTCGGTTGGCACTGCAGGTAAGCGCTGGCTAGTAAATTTAAATGCATCGTTTGCGGCTTCACGCTCAGTCATTGCTTTTGGTTGGGCAGCTATGTCCGCTGACGCTAAGCTGTTTTGCGTAGCGTTATTTACACTGCTATTTACCGCTGCTAATGCCTTCGTGCTAGTTGCGCTGTTAGTTACCGTTGCCGCATTGTTTTGCATGGCGTTAGTTGCGTTGTTGATTGCCGTTGCCGCATTGTTTTGCGTGGCGCTAGTTGCGTTGTCGATTGCCGTTGCCGCATTGTTTTGCGCGGCATTAGTTGCGCTGTTTACTGCCGTTGCCGCATTGTTTTGCGTGGCGTTCACTGCGCTGCTAGTTACTGCGCTGCTAGTTACTGCGCTGTTATTTACTGCGTTGTTTTGCTCGCTTGGGAATGCATTATTTATTAATGCCTGGCTGCGGGCTTGCGCCTGTAAATTTAACGGTGCGGTGCTGTCGGTTGGCACTGCAGGTAAGCGCTGGCT
>NZ_AUTP01000130.1:0-3703 GCF_000498075.1 Pseudoalteromonas sp. TAB23 | reverse complement strand
CCGCCAATGTCTGAATGCGCACCTGCAAACCATAGCTCGGTAATATTGTTTTGATGGTTCATAAGTGTGGGTTCAAAGGCGCGGCGTTTTTCATCAAGAGCTACGCAGTGCAACGCGTGAGTAATGTTATTGGCAATGGTGTGGTTTTCAAAAATAACGTGCTCTGCACCGCGTGTGGCTTTACTTACTTTTGATAAGCCAATAGAGGCGACGGTATCAAACACACATACGTAAACATTATCAGCAATTAAAGGCTCTAGGATTTTAGCAAAACGTCTGGCAAGCGCAGCGCCTCGGCTAAAGCCCGTTAGCAGTATGGTATCGCCTAATTGATAGTGAGCTTTAAAGTCGCTTAATGCTTGATTTAAAATACTGGCTACGTCGTCACCACGAGGTGCAAGGGTTTGGTTTAAAATGCGTTTAAGGCGGCTGCCTTTAGTGCCAATACCTTGATAATAAAAACTGAGTTGGTTTGAAAATGGAGTAATTGGGGAGTCTTCTAATTTACCGCCAAGCAGTAAATGCAGTTTTAGAATGTTGGTAATATTAGAGTCTTCTTTAAAATGATCTGAGCTAAATTGTTCTGCGTCACGGGGCTCGTTTCCTGTGCCGTCAAAGTTAAAAATTAGCGTTTTACCCGTCATAACCCAATTCCCTTAGTTGTTTTAAATACTCTACACAGACAATGTTAAATATTAAAGACAGTGATAACGCTCACTGCCTTTAATTTAAATTGCCTTTAATGTAACTTCATTTTTGGGCGCACTACACGCAACACTTTTTCGCTTATCCATAATGCAAAGGTTTTTGCGCTGCCATGTATGGCGCGTTGGTGCATACGGTATAAAGATATATACATAAAGCGGGCAATTTTACCTTCAATAAAAAAGGTATTGCTGGTGAGGTTACCCATTAAGTTACCCACGGTGCTGTAGCTCGATAAGTTAACCAACGAGCCATGGTCGCTGTATTTAAAGCCGCGTAGTGGTTGCTGCTTTAATGTTGCGATGAGATTTTTTTCAACGCACAACGCCATTTGATGCGCCGATTGTGCGCGTGGTGGTACTTGCTTGCCGTCGGCTAGGGTAAATGCGCAGCAATCGCCTAATACAAAAATGCTTTCGTCTACGGTGCTTTGTAAAAACTCATTTACTTGAATTTGATTGCTACGAGTAAGCTCAAAAACACCTAAGTCTTTAATAAAATCAGGTGCTTTTACGCCTGCCGCCCACACCATTATATCGGCATCAATGTGTTCTTCATCTTTGGTGATAAAGCCTTGTGCGGTGCCTTCTTTTACTTGCGTTTGTTCGCGCACGTTTACGCCAAGCTTTAATAGCTCGCGTTTGGCACTTACGGCAATACGCTCTGGTAATGCAGGTAAAATACGCGGGCCGGCTTCTATTAAATGAATATGCAAACGCTTAGACGACATATTTGTTAAACCATAAAGCTTTAATAGCTCAGACACATGGTAAAGCTCAGCTGAGAGCTCAACACCGGTAGCACCGCCGCCAACAATGGCAATATTAAGTGATTGTTGTTGGTTGTCGTCTTGGTGAAGGCGCGTAAAGCTATCTAGTAATGAGTGCTGAAAGCGCTCTGCTTGTTGGCTTGAATCTAAAAAGTAGCAATGCTCTTTTATACCTGGGGTATTAAAGTCGTTACTTACGCTGCCAATGGCAATAACAAGGTGATCGTAACGAACTGTACGACCAGGTAAAATAGTGTGGCCTAACTCGTCGTTTAATGGGGAGAGGGTAATTGTTTTATTGCTTTGGTCTATATTGCAAAAAGTACCAAGTTGAAAACGATAATGATGTTTTGCGGCATGGGCTGAATACACAACGCCATCTAAATCAGGGTCAATAGAGCCTGTCGCTACTTCGTGTAGTAACGGCTTCCNNNTTCCATATGTGGGTACGGTTTTTGTCTATTAACAGTATATCTGCTTGTTTTTTTTTCCCTAGCTTATGCCCCAGTTGGGTTGCAAGTTCTAATCCGCCAGCACCACCGCCAATAACGACGATTTTAGGTATTGTAATACTCATAACGTTGCCCTTAAAAATAATATACCCAAGTGATCTGTATTTTTTATTAGTTTTTTAAGGTGACTTGGGTATCAATAAATTATTTTGGCAACAAGTAGTTACTACTCATTTTATGGGTGCCTAGTTTGCGCCTAAATAAAACCGATGTCAGCAATAAATAATGTTATTTGTTGTATACTGAGTTGCAAATATTTCATCTGCACCGCATTTTTATAAGCATGACTATTGTTTAGCCATCAAAAGGACATTTATGACCACGCCACTAATTCAATCACTTGAGCAGCACTTTGGTTTTAGCCAATTTAGAACAGGGCAACAACAAACTATAGATCAGCTTTTAAATGGTCAATCGTCGTTGGCTATATTTCCGACCGGCTCGGGTAAATCGTTGTGCTATCAATTAACTGCGTTGCATTTACCAAATTTAACCTTAGTGGTTTCGCCTTTACTTGCGTTGATGAAAGATCAAATTAGCTTTTTAAATAGCAAAGGTATTTATGCTGCCAGCCTTGATTCGAGCCAAGATCAAATGCAAAGCAGCACCGTAATGAATGATGTGCGAAATGGTAAAATTAAAGTATTAATGGTGTCGGTTGAGCGCTTTAAAAACGAGCGTTTTAGAGAGTTTATAAGCCAAGTGGCGCTTTCGATGTTAGTGGTAGACGAAGCGCACTGTATATCAGAATGGGGCCATAACTTTAGACCCGACTACCTTAAACTACCGCGTTACCGCGAAGAGCTTAATATTCCTTTAGTGTTGTTACTTACTGCAACGGCGACTAAAAAAGTAAAACGCGATATGGCAGAGCGATTTGCTATTGCGCCTGAGTGCATTGTGCAAACGGGCTTTTACCGCGCCAATTTAGATTTAAGCGTGCTGAGCGTTAAAACCGCCGATAAAAACACCGAGCTTACCAACATTGTACGCGCGCAAAATGGCCCTGGTATTGTGTATGTAACGCTACAGCAAAGCGCTGAGCAAGTTGCTAATGTGCTAAGTGCTCAAGGTGTGCACGCGGTGGCGTATCATGCGGGGCTTGAAGATACGCTACGCTGGCAAATTCAAGATGACTTTATGGGCGGTAAAATTAACGTCGTAGTGGCAACCATAGCCTTTGGTATGGGCGTTGATAAATCGGATATTCGCTTTGTTATACATTACGATTTACCAAAATCGATAGAAAATTACAGCCAAGAAATTGGCCGAGCAGGGCGCGATGGCAATCCATCAAACTGTTACACGCTTGCTAACCTAGACGGCCTAAATACGGTTGAAAACTTTGTATATGGCGACACCCCTGAGCTTAGCGGTATTGAATACGTAATTAACGATATTCGCCAAAGCCACCAGCAATGGGAAATGCAAGAATACAGCTTATCGAGCGAAAGTAATATTAGGCAACTGGCACTTAAAACCTTACTCGTACAGCTTGAAATGCAAGGTGCTATAACGCCGCAATATGCTTACTACGCCGATTTTAAATATAAATTTTTGGTTGATAAAAACGAGCTACTTGGTCATTTTGATGAGCAACGCCAAGCATTTTTAACACAAATATTTAGCCATACCGATTTTAAAAAAATATGGGGCACGCTAAATTTTGACTCGCTTACACAAGCTGCGCAGGTTGATCGAAAACGTGTAGTGGCTG
>NZ_AUTP01000129.1:0-4181 GCF_000498075.1 Pseudoalteromonas sp. TAB23 | reverse complement strand
ACCTAGCCGAAAAAAACCTAATAACGCTCGAAACCAAACGTATTACCCAAGTATACAAAGTACATGGAGAGGTTATAAATAACCCTGAACTTGCCCAGCAACTTCACGACTATTTTACCGATAAAGAACAAGCCGAAATTAAACGTATTGCTGCACTGGTACGCTTTTTTGAGCTACAAAGTTGCTTAAGCTATAACTTAGCGCGCTATTTTGACGATCAAAATGCACCTGAGCAATGTGGGCATTGTAGTGTGTGTAGAGGTCATGCGGTTAAGCTTGAATATTCTATAGAGCCTGCACATATTGACGAGCAACTTATTTATCAAAAGGTAGATGAGTTTTTAGCGCATATGGCAGGCAAGGGTAATCATAATGTGGGTATTGAAACTCAATGCCGCTTTTTAGCGGGGATGAGTGTGCCGTTATTTGCGCGTAATAAAGTACGCCAGCTGAGTGGTTTTGCGCTGTGCGAGCAAATGCGTTACAGCGATATTAAAGCAAAACTACTAGCGCGTTAAATTAGTTACTGTATCCTAGTGGCTTATTCAAAAAAGTAAGCCACTATGCCTCATATTGTTATTCCCGTTGAAAATATTTCTACTACCCCAGAGCCCGTTACGTGTGCTAACTGCCAAGCCTGTTGTTGCCAATTAGAAGTGCGCATAGTAACCGACACCGGCGTGCCTTTTAACTATATAGAATACGATAAATGGGGCAGCGAAGTAATGAAACGCGCTGACGACGGTTGGTGCCAAGCACTCGACCGCAATACACTTATGTGCTCCATTTACGAAAACCGCCCATTAGTATGTCGCGAGTTTGAAATGGCGTCGGGTGAGTGTATTACCGAGCGTGATTTAGCGGGTATATAGTCCGCTATTATTAAAGTACATAAACGACAAAGGGGCTTAAAAGCCCCTTTGTTTATTGCTTACTATAAAAATTAAACTTTAAAGTAGCTAATATACTTTTTAAGTGTGTTTGAAAGGTCAGCTAATGCAACAGCTTCTTGTGCGTTACTGTTAAGCGACATGCTGGTTTCTTTGGACATACTGGCAATTTCTTCTACGCCGGTACTAATTTGCGCCACGGTGGCTACTTGGTTTGATGTTGATTCAACAATTTCAAGCACGTTACTTAATGAGTCGTTAGCTTGTTGCTGTATTTGATGCAGTAACTCGTTTGCTTCGTGAGTAAGCGTTAGGCCATTTTCTACTTGTGGTACTGTGGTTTCCATAGCTGTTACCGACGCTTGCGTGTTTTCTTGCACTTGCAAAATCATTTTTTCAATATCGCCAGTTGCATCACCAGTACGCTGGGCAAGTTGCCTTACTTCGTCAGCAACAACAGCAAACCCTCGGCCTGTTTCGCCTGCTCTTGCAGCTTCTATTGCTGCATTTAGTGCAAGCAAGTTTGTTTGATCGGAAATACTGCGGATCACACTTAAAATATCGCCAATGTGTTTTACATGTTCTTGCAGCACGTTTACTTGGGTAACTGTGGCTTTTACGGTTACTGAGATTTGCTCAATTTCGGCCGCTACTTTTTGCACTGCAATACTACCTTGCTGCGATAATTGCGCGGTTATTTTTGAGTTATCTTCTGTTTGCCTAACTGAGTCGGCTACAGCATGGATACTACGGCTCATTTCTTCTAGGCTGCTTACTGCCGAGTTTGTATAAGTTACTTGTGCGTCAGCGGCACTAAGTGCTTGCTGCGAGCCAGACGCTACGCTTGCAGAGTGAGTAGAAAGCTCTTCAGATGAGTTAATAATGCTATCTACAATGGTTTTTAATTTAGATTGCATCACCCCTACAGAAGCCATCATGCTATTTGGGCAACACGACTGTACATCACCTCTTAAGTCGCCTTGGGCAATAAGGGCAATTACTTCAGCGGCTTCTTGTGGTTCGCCACCTACTGAATTTCTGATCAGTTGGCTAATAACATACGCAACGCTTATGCCTATTAAAAAGGCAAGTGCGGTGAGCGAAATCATCCAAATTTTAAACGAGCTGGCAATATCGAGAGTATCAATAGTGGTGGTTTGATTTGCTTGCTCTTGCAGGTTTATAAATTGGTTTATAACATTTAGCCACTGGGTAAACGCAGGGCGTGCATCGGTTAATAAAATGCGCTCAGCTTCGTTTAGGTTTCCTGCATTTTTAGCGTTTATTACACCTTGAATAAAAGGCTGAGTGCGCTGCTCTATTTGATTTATTTTATTAATTAGAGCGCGCTCTTCATTATTCATATTACCCATTAGCTCGGCCATAGACCTGCTTGACGTTTGGTAAAATGCGTTTAGCTCTTTTATGCTCTTTAACACGGAGCTTAAACTGCTTTGATCGGTAATTAGCACTACATCGCGCACGGCTATTGCTCTGTCGTGTACGCTGCCTCTAAAGTTAATTGCGTAACGTTGCTTTACCGAATTTACGTCGGTCATGTGGGTAATGTTATTATTAATGAGGCTAACGCGCGAAATGCCAATAATGGTTAAAATAAGCATCATTGATAAAATTACGCCAAAGCCGGTCGTTAAACGCATGTTTATGGTCATGGTTGATCCCAAGTGTGAGTCAATACGCGCAAGAGCAGCTTGTATTATTAGTGATTATTCTAAAACAATAGCAGCATTATGCCTTATTAATTAAAGTTTTATTAGCAATAAGGGATTGTTTGTTAATTTAGTTTACAAGCGTAACTTTAATGAGGAGTGTTTTTCAGGCATTAAAAAAGGGGCTAAATGCCTAATGCCAGTCAGTTAAGCTGACTGGCATTTTTCTTTTTATGGGGATACTTAGATGGTTTTGGCTTAACCCATCGGGGGTATCTTCTATCCTCTCGTCTAGCTGGAAGCTTAAATAAGACCAGTGTATTGAGTAAGTGCTGCCAGTGTATTGGAATGTTCCCTGGACTCATTATAGATACTGACGAGAAATACTGAATGACAGCCATCGAACTGCTAGAGAAACTAAGCTGGTTAGGCCATATCCCTGTAACTGTCGCCGCCATCGTCATTATTCTTCGTATTAAATTATAGGCGAGTAACACGCCCCATAGCTCCTGACGCACCATGTCTGGACGCTTGCTTCTTAAATGGTATGCGCTATCAAGCATGGTTTGTTTGATTTCTCTAAACCCAAGTTCTATCTCCCAACGATGACAATATAATTCAACAATTTCATTACCTGGATAACGCAATCTATCCGTCATCGAGGTTAATATACGGTAGCTTTTGCCCTTTATTGTTTTACTGATTAATCTCGCTTTAATCGTTTCAGGAACATCGGGAAAGTTTTTTTGTGCATGCTTTGTTGTTTTCAATTCAATGATATGGTCATTTTTACCCGCGCTGGAGATGATTTCATACTGTAAGTCGGGCCTTGCTGGTATCAGCCAGTGCCTCATCTTCCCAGTTTGGTGCCAACGATTTAACAGGCCTAAAGAATAATATCCTTTATCAAACATAGTCAGTGAATTATCTGGTGTACGTTCAATTAAACGCTCAGCTAATTTCATCTCGTTGGTTTTATAGTTATCAAACTCGCTACTGAGCAGTTGATGGCTGGTCAATTCCATATGACAGACCATGCGTATTTGAGGAAAGGCTGTATCACCGTATTGGTTGCTACCAGAAGAGAAGGCTTTACGATTATCAGGCGTGTCGGCTGTTCGCCACACAACACCGTCAACAGCTAATAGGTTCAAGCCATTCCATGTTTCGAATGACTGTTGCTTATACATTGATTGAGCAGATTTATTGAAAACGTGTTTAACGGAATCATCACCTAACCTTTGTCTCGCTTGTACCATCGCACTTGGAGCAACGAGTTGGTTCTTGCCAGGTAACATGATATCTAGCTTATTAGCGATATTCCAAACCGATTCTTTTCGAAACAATGCCATGCCAATAACTGACCACAAAACGGCCTCAAGCGGTAACCTTCGCTTACGAACGGTTGCAATCCCAGCTTGTTGAAAACCTTGTTCAATGATTTCAGGGTCAAGAATTTCTGATAATTTTTCAAAGGTATGGTATCGGCTGCTTTCTTCAAGTGTTGCTTGCAGTGCTTGTTCTATATTCACAAAAAAATCCGTAGTTAGTTTCCTAACTACGGATTTTGCATGATCGTTTGGATCGGTCAACCGGTCATTTTCTTAACTGATCGGCATTA